>NZ_DATEMB010000057.1:0-111830 GCF_035276005.1 Rhizorhapis sp. | reverse complement strand
TCCTTTGCTTGTCATCCGGGCCGAAAAGCCCCGGTATCCGTTCAGGCCTGATGGAAAAGAAAGGGGCGATCCTACTCTAACCCGGTCCCTCAACGACCGGTCTGCTTGCGATCCGTCCCCTTCCGCCACAGCGGGGGCGGCCGCCCCCGCTGTGGCACATCTTCCTGGCCCAAACGGACGGAAAAGTCATAAGACAAGCACCTGCTCCAGCTTTCGCTGAAGTCGAGACATGTTCACGCCCGGCCAAGGTTCTTCGCTATAAGGCAGGGACCCCGCTGCCTTATAGGCATCCTTTTGAAGAGCTGCGATAAGCTCGCCCGAACGGCGCAAATTGCAATATCCGCCACCCAACCTTTCCGGAACCGGCGAGTATCTCACGCTCAGATGCTCAATCCACCAGTCCGATCGCTATGGCATATTCGCCCTTCTTGGCGTCATATTCCAGGGGCGCTCGAAGCTGGCGGGAAAGGCCGGTAAGGATACGGCCGAAGCGGTCATCGAGGTAGCGGCTGATCAGGGGGGACGACCTGAGGGCGTCGGACTGCACACGCAGGATGGCCCGCTGACCGTGGGTGCGCTGGCGCACCACTTCGCCTGAACGGACAGAAATCTTGATGCTCGTCATCGGATCGACAAGCGTCGCCAGTTCGACCAGTTCAGTAATCAGGAATGCGACGGGGACCGCCACGTCCTGACTGACGTAAAGGTGATCGCTATGCACCTGTATCGCCATGTTGGGAGCATCTTCGGGCATGCTGGCACGAAGCGAGACCGACAGTTCGCCCACCAGCGAACGGATGCCGACGCCGCGGTGCTCCTCCAGTTCAGCATAGTGGTTACGATGCACCACAGATAGCGCCTCCACCCGCCGCTGGATGGAGGTATAGGCATCGCCCGCCTCCGGGGTGGGGGCCGAGCGGCTATGAAGATTGATGAGGCTCGCGATGATCTGAAGGTTGTTCTTCACCCGGTGATGCACTTCACGGGTAAGGCGGCGCTGCCGTTCCAGCCCCGCCGCCAGTTCTTCTTCGTGGTCCGCGACGGTCTGGGTGATGGCGCGGAAAGTCTGGCCCAGATCGCGAATCTCCTGCGCCGGGGTCGGCATGCGGCGCAATGGCTCCAGCACTTCGCCTGGGCGATAGTCGGAGACCAGCCGCCGGAGCTGAATCAGGGGATGGATCAGCAGCCGGTTGACGACGAACCAGCCGATCGCCGCCGCCGCGAACCACATGAGTAGCGGCAGAAAAACCGAAAGGCTGCGCGCGATGTCGACCGGCGGTTCCTTCACGCGCAACAGCAAGTGGACGCCGGTATCGCCAAGCGGGGTGGAGACCTGGTCGAGATTGGCGGCGGCCCGCCTTGGCAGGGTGCCGCCGATGTCCATTGTTTCCCGCCCTTTCTTGAGAAGTACCCGGTAACTTTGCAAGGCGGTCTCGGGATTGGTCCGGCGCTCAAGAAAGGGAATGCCATAGATGGCGATCGCGACGAGTTGGCCCTCATTGCTTGGCGTACGGATGACCAACTGGTGGCGCATCGGCAGAATGTCTGCCTGTTCGGCGTTGAAGCGGATTGCCTCCGGCAAGGAAATATTGGTTCTGGGCCCTGAATAGCAGAGCGGCCCCCCGGTCTGCCGGCCATAGATGACAAAATCCACCCGGGTGCCGCCCCGGTTGCGCAATATCTCCCCCGCACGGGCGCAGATGTCGATGCCCTGGCGGTCGGCGACCAGCGAATTGACGACGAGCCGGAGCGCCGACCGGTCGGCGGCTATATCCGCTGCCAGTTGCCGCGCACTTTCATTCGCTGCCACATTGAGCAGCGCCGCCTTTTCAAGTTCCGCAGTGCGGCTTGCCTGAAGCGATGCGAAAAGCGCGATCAGTCCCAAAGGAAGGAGGGCCAGTGTCAGAATGAGAAAGGTTTTGACCCCGGTGGACAGGCGCGGTTCGGTCAATGGAGAAACCGGAGTCCTGCCAGAGTGGAGGGTGGCCACGTCCGGTTCCGAATCAGGAAAGCTTTTTGAGCAGATCTATCATCTCGTGGGGAATGTCTTCATCGATTGTCTGCTGATAAACGGAACGAAGTGCATTGCCGATGCTGCCATCCCCCAGGGCGGGGTCCTTGGCGTTCGCATCGTGCGCGGATTTGCCCGGTGGCGTGCGCTCCGAAGAAGACTCACCGGCATTGGTGCGGCCTTTGCCATCCATCTCTGTAACCTGTCGCGGCCCTCGGTTTACAGAAGCCAATTCACATCCCTTTATCTGGTGCTGCCAATATGCGCGTCTGTTACTGTCCCCGCATGATCTTGCCGATAGCGCGGCCGCAGCGCAAATTGAAATTTCCAAACCGCTTGTGAAACATTTCCCTGTTTCATTTGTTCCGCAATTATCCGGTTTTTTCGGCTTTATATTTAGGGACAGGGATCAACAAGGGGTCAGGGCGATGGCGGGGATTGCAAAGTTTCTGATAGCGCTTCACCTTGTCCGGCCCGGCGGGGTCCCTTTCGGATTGTGGAGTTCGGTCATATCATGTCGCTAGGTCAGCAACTTCAGCCTCATCTGCCTTTTCTTCGCCGGTACAGCCGCGCCCTGACGGGGAGCCAGCCGCATGGCGACGCCTATGTCCGTGCGACGCTGGAGGCGATTGTCGCCGCGCCGGATCAATTTCCTCGCGGTATTGACCCTCGTCTGGGACTCTATCGGATGTTCCAGGTGATTTGGGGGTCTGCCAATGTCGATGAAAAGGGCGATCTGCCGGACGATGCAGCTGGTCCCGAGCAAGTGGCACAGGCCCGGCTCGCCCGCATCACGCCGCTCTCGCGCCAAGCACTGCTGCTGACGGCGATGGAGGGTTTCACCCCCGAAGATGCTGCTTATCTCATTGGATTGCCGGAGGCGGAAGTGAACGATCTTGTGCAGGACGCATTGCGCGAAATCGAGGCGCAGACGCGCGCCAAGGTGCTGATCATCGAGGATGAGCCCATTATCGCGATGGACCTTGAAACCATTGTCCGGGATATGGGCCATGAAGTGACCGCAGTCGCCGTGACACGCGAAGAGGCTGTGCGGGAAGCGCTGGCCGAGCGGCCCGGACTGGTCCTTGCCGACATCCAGCTTGCCGACGACAGCAGCGGCATTGACGCCGTCAAGGACATATTGTCCAATTTCGCGGTGCCGGTGATCTTCATCACTGCCTTTCCCGAACGGCTGCTGACTGGCGAGCGGCCAGAGCCCACCTTCCTCATTACCAAGCCGTTTCAGCGTTCCACGGTGAAGGCCGCGATTTCGCAGGCGCTTTTCTTTGACGAAGCGACGGCGCCGGCCTGACTGCTCCGTTCAGGAACCGTTGGGCTGGCACCGCGTTAGTCACGGACACGCAACGGGAGATTTATCATTGCAGGAACCCGGTCCCCATCTCAGCAAGACCGAAGCAAGGTCCGGAAGCACGCCGCATGTGGTGCGTTATGTTCTGATGATCTCACTCCTTTTGGCGATACTTGCCCTGTTAGCCATTGTCCTGATTTTCTGATGCGACCCTCCTGATCCACTCGCCTGTCCGCTGGGGCAGGCTGGTAAATATTGGGAACTGACGAAGGCGATGAAGTTGCTTTACAAGACCAGCCGGGGGGTGTGTAATGAGGCCGCCAGAGAAAGAGGGGATGCCTGATGGTTGATGATCAATCCCCTGGCGTGCGAGCGGACGTGCCGGAAATTGCCGATGATCCCAAGGACCGCACCAGCCTTTCGGATGCGGAGTTCAAGAAGCAGCTTGCTGAAGTGATTCCGCATTTGCGGGCGTTCGGCCGCTCCCTGTCCGGCAATCGCGACGTAGCGGACGACCTGGTGCAGGAGACCTTGCTGAAAGCCTGGGCCGCGCGGGAGCGCTTTCAGGCGGGCACCAATATGCGCGCTTGGACCTTCATCATTCTGCGCAACTATTATCTATCGCAAATGCGCCGGTCGCGCTTCCGGGGCGAGTGGGATGAATTGGCGGCCGACCGCCTCCTTGCCGCCCCGGCCGGGCAGGACAAGCAGGTGGAGCTTTCCGATATGCAGCGGGCGCTGATGCAATTGCCCCAATCGCAGCGCGAGGCTCTCATCCTCGTAGGTGCCGGCGGTTTTGCCTATGAGGAGGCGGCGGAGATCTGCGAAGTCGCCGTTGGCACAATCAAGAGCCGGGTGGCACGGGGCCGCGCAGCCCTGGAACAGATATTGGAGGACGGCGCCATCCCCTCCCGCCGCACTCAGGTGAGCAGCGATGGCGGGGCGCTGGAAGAAATCATGGATGATGTCGACCGCATGAGCCGTGGCCGCTGAACTTATCTCCGATGTACAGTAGGAAAAGGCTTAGGCGCGAAACTGGTTCAGTTTCCCCAGAAGTTCGGTCAATTCGGAAGGCAAGCCATTTTCAGGCTGACGAAACGCACTGCGAAGCGCGCGGCCCACACCCTCGTGCGCCGCAGGACGATGCACCGTAAGATAGCGCGTACCATCCTCCCCCCTACGCACTGACAAACTTTCGTTTCTTCTTGACATGGCTTATCAACGAAGACGTCCGGGAAAGGTTTCTGATATTTTTTTTGCGCCGGAACGGTCCAGGATTGCGGTGTATCGGTTTTCAAAAAAATAGGGCGACTCAGCGAGACTCGAGCAAATGAAAGATTTCTCAGCAGCCCTGGACCGGGCGCGGCAGCACAGCGGCTTCCTGGCGCGCCTGGCCGACCAGAACGCCGCCATTGTGGACTTACTGTCACAGGGTAAAACCGAAGACGCCCATAGGCTCTCCAGTGAGGCCGGGCAGAACGCATCAGGCCCTGGTCAGGCATTGCGGCGGCAGCGCAATGCGCTGGCCCTGGTTACGGCTATTGCCGATCTTGCAGGCGCCTGGGATCTCCAGCGCGTTACAGCGACATTGTCCGATTTTGCGGACTATGCGCTGGATGCCGCTATCCGCACCGCTTTTGCCGAACGCGTTCCCGATGCGCAGCCGCAGGGCTTTGCCGTGATAGCACTTGGCAAACATGGCAGCCGCGAGCTCAACTATAGTTCCGACATAGATCCCATTTTGATTTTCGATCCAGAGACCATGCCGCGCCGCGAACGGGATGAGCCGATTGAAGCGGCGCAGCGGATCGGACGGCGCGTTGTGGAACTGCTGAGCGCCCGAGATGGCGACGGCTATGTGTTCCGGGTTGATCTTCGCCTTCGACCTTCTCCTGAAGCCACCCCTATCGTTTTGCCTGTGGAAGCGGCCATTTCCTATTATGAGACAATGGCGCTTGGCTGGGAGCAGGCCGCTTTCATTCGATCACGCGTTGCGGCGGGCGATCAGGCATTGGGCGACTATTTCCTGCGCGCAATCCGGCCCTTCATATGGCGGCGATCGCTGGATTTCGGCGCCATCGATCAGATCACGGACGTCTCCCGGCGCATTCGCGGCCATTATGCGCAGGGGCAGGCTTTCGGTCCCGGATATGATCTGAAGCGAGGGCGGGGGGGCATTCGGGAGGTGGAATTCTTTGCTCAAGCGCACCAGTTGATCCATGGCGGCCGGCACCCCGAACTCCGGGCACCCGCGACGCGGGACGCGCTGGCGGTGCTACGGAAAGGCGGGATCATTGACGCCGATGTGGCGGCGAGGCTCGATGCAGCCTATGTGCTGTTCCGTACGATCGAACATCGCTTGCAGATGATCGATGACCGCCAAACGCACAGCTTGCCCAAAAGCGAGGAAGAGTTGCGGCGCGTTGCAGGACTTCATGGTCTGGAACAGCTTGATGACCTGCTCGACCTTCTTCGGCCGCATGTCGAAAGCACGGGCAGGATTTTCGATGGACTTTCCGGCTCGGACGCTGGCGACGGACTATCGGCTAACGAGGCCCGGTTGATCGAACAGCTATCGGAGCTTGGTTTTGCCGATCCCCGGCCGCCGGCATCCCGCATCGCCCATTGGCGCGGAGGAACGGTCCGGGCCCTGCGCAGCAAGGCGGCCTTGTCGGCACTGGAAGCAGTGCTCCCTGGCCTGATGGCGGCGATCGCCAAGGCCCCTGATCCCATGGGCGCGCTCAACCGGCTGGACAATATGATCAGCCGGTTGCCGAGCGCCATCAACTTCTTCAAGCTTCTGGAAGCGCGACCCGCGCTTGCAGCCATGTTGGGAGACATATTGAGTCATGCTCCGACGCTGGCGGAAGCGCTGGCGCGGCGGACGGAACTGCTCGACGGCCTTATTGACGCCACCGCCTTTGATCCCCAGCCGCCGGTGGAAAAGCTGATCAAGCTGTTCTCCGCATTGGAGGCCGGGGACGATTATCAGGTGCTGCTCGACCGGGTGCGGCAGAAGGTGGGTGACCGGCGCTTTGCCCTGGGCGTGCAGATCATCGAGGGTACACGCGATCCGCTCGAGGTGGCGGCGGATTATGCCCGCCTTGCGGAGGCAGCGCTGGTCACCTTGGCGAATGCCACCGTTCAGGAATTCGAGGTTCAGCACGGCCGTGTGCCCGGCAGCGAATTGACGGTTCTCGCATTGGGACGGCTTGGGGGACGAGCACTGACCCATGCCTCCGATCTTGATCTTATTTATCTTTTCAGCGGCGATTTCCGGGCGGAGTCCGATGGCCGAAGGCCGCTGGGAGCCACCCAATATTATAACCGGCTGGTGCAGCGTATCAGCAATGCGCTGTCGGTGCAGACAGCGTCCGGGCCGCTTTACGAGGTGGACACCCGGTTGCGGCCATCAGGTGCGCAGGGCTTGCTCTCGGTCTCCTTCGACAGCTTCGAGCGATATCAGAAGGAATCCGCCTGGACCTGGGAGCATCTTGCCCTGACACGCGCGCGCCCGGTCTTTGGATCGGCAGCAGCAAAGGACGCGCTTCAGGGGATCATCGACGGCGTGCTGCAAATGAAGCGGGATTTGCCGCGTTTCGTGCGGGACGCAATCAAGATGCGCGGAGATATTGCAAAGCATAAGCCGCCTTCCGGGTCGCTTGATGCCAAGCTGGCTGAAGGCGGTCTGATCGATCTTGAGTTCTTGATCCATGTCACTCAATTCCTGAACGGCACTGGTTTTGCGCCTCGGCTGGGTGACGCGCTCTCGGCGCTGATCGAGCAAGGGCATTTGCCTGCGGAGCTTGCCGGCGCACATGACCTGCTTACCCGCTACCTTATCGTTTCGCGGCTTGCTGCGCCGGGGGCGTTGCAGCCGGCGGACGCCACCAAGCCGCTGGTCGCGCGCGCCTGCGGCTGTGAGAGCTGGGAAGATCTGCTTGAAAGCTACGACAGTGCGCGGCAATGCGTGCGCGGCCGCTGGCAGGCAATCGTCGCGGAACATGGAGGCAGCGAAGATGGTGAATGAAGGGGACAAGGTTCCAGACGCAGCGCTGAAGGGTCTCGATGGCGAAAGCTTTACATTGGAGCGCCATCGGGGGAAGCCATTGGTTCTTTATTTCTATCCGAAGGCGGATACGCCCGGCTGCACCAATGAGGCCAAGGACTTTTCTGCACTGGCCGAGGAATTCCGCAAGGCTGGCGCAGCGGTTCTCGGTGTCTCCAAGGATTCGGTGAAAAAGCTCGCCCGCTTCATTGAAAAATACGATCTTCAGGTCGAACTGGCATCCGATGAAAAGGGCGGCTTCTGCGAAGCCTTTGGCATTTGGGCCGAAAAGAGCATGTATGGACGCAGCTATATGGGCATTATCCGTGCGACCTTTCTCATCGATGGCGAGGGAAGGGTCGTACGCGTGTGGCCAAAGGTCAAGGTGGCCGGCCATGCGCAAGAAGTGCTGGAGGCGGTGAAGGCCCTTGGTTGATCTTCGGGTTTCAACGGTTGGCGAAGCGGCCCGCGCCGTGCTGCAGACCGCCGATCCGCACTGCAAGCTCATGGCAGCGAGAAGGGCGGCGAGGGATTGGCGGCTGGGCCGGCTCCGGCATGGTTTTCCGGTGGCCATGCCCGACCGGCCGGCGCGGCCGGAGAAGCCCGAACTCATGCCGCCCGCACAGATGCCAAAGCGCGGGAAGGGCGGATCGGAGCGGGCGCGGATCGCGATGTTGCATGCGTTGGCGCATATAGAATTTGTGGCGATCGACCTGGCGTTCGATCTTGTCGGCCGGTTCGGGGACGAATTTGGCCCTGAATTCACTAGCGACTGGCTGCGGGTAGGCGCGGATGAGGCCATGCATTTCGCGCTGCTGGAACGGCGATTACGTCAATATGGCAGCTTCTACGGAGCTTTGCCGGCGCATGACGGGCTCTGGGAAGCGGCACAGGAAACCGCCCATGACGTGGCGGCGCGGCTGGCGATTGTCCCCATGGTACTGGAAGCGCGGGCGCTCGACATCACGCCTCAGACAATCGACCGTTTCGTTCAGGTGGGAGACGAGCCCACCGCAAAAATGCTGCGGCGAATCTATCAGGATGAAATCCGCCATGTCGCTGCGGGGACAAAATGGTTCAATGAGGCGGCGAAGCGAGATGGTTTACAGCCCGAAAATTATTACCAAATCCTTGTAATCCGCCACTTTCGCGGCAGTTTGAAACCGCCGTTCAACGACTCGGCGCGTCGACAAGCCGGTTTAACGCGAGAATATTACACAACGCTTGCAGGATAGGACTCGCGCAGGCACACAAGATGCACGGGGCCGGGAGGCCTGGTTTGGGGAAACCAGGGCCGCTCAGCTAAAAAATCAACTGGTCGCAATAGGGGCTGCGCCCCGCGCGTAGTCGGGGTGTGCATGTCCTCTATCAAGGCGAACAACGTTGCTAGCGGAAGCTTGTTCCGTACGCTTTCGGACAAACGCATTCCCAACCTCTTCTCCGCATTGAAGATCATCCTGATCGGTGCCGCCGTATCGGCCGCCGCGCCCGCCATGGCCGATATGGCCATGGACAGCCATGAGGATGACGCCACCGAGATCAAGAGCGGACTCGGTCAGGCGGATGCCGATTTCCGTGCCATTTTCGCTTCGTGGAAGAAGATGGAAAATGGCCTTCAGGCCACTGTCTCCATTCCATCGTCGCGTCCCGTCGACAATCTGGTTCTGACCAGCAGCTTCGGTGTCCGCGAGGATCCGTTCAACGGTCATCGCCGCGCCCATAAGGGCATTGATATTCCAGGACCGGTCGGTACGCCGATCTATGCCACCGCCGATGGCATTGTCGGCCGTTCGCAATGGGTGAGCGGCTATGGCAATCTGGTTGAGATCAGCCATGGCAATGGCATCGAAACCCGCTACGGCCATATGTCGAAGCTGATCGTGCAGCCTAACCAGCGCGTGCGCCGTGGCCAGGTGATTGGCCTCATGGGTTCCACCGGCCGTTCCACCGGCAGCCACCTTCACTATGAAGTGCGGATCGACGGCGATGCCGTGAACCCGCTGCCCTTCATCCAGTCCAGCGATTACCTGCTGGCCCTGAACGGCAAACCCCCGGTCGTCGCGATGGGCGGTCCTGAAAAGGAATAAGCCGCGGCTTGAACGTCGCGGTTTAACATCATTGCGGATGTTCTTTATCCCCTCTCCAATGGGAGAGGGATACGCAGGCTTAGGCCGATACAGTCGGCTGGTAGGGCACAACCCCTCACCAACTCCGGCTACTGTAAGCAGCCAAGCCTCCATATCCTCTCCCGACAGGAGAGGGGATAACCCGACAGCCCTTCCCAAAACAGCCGACTCCTTGCCCCGTCACCACGAAACCCCTATCTTCCGCCCATGTCTGATGTGATCCTTACCCCTTCGGCGGCGGCGCGGGTGGCCGCTATCGCTGCCCGGCAGGGCAAACCCGCAATTCTTCGCCTGGCGGTGGAGGGCGGCGGATGTTCCGGCTTCCAATATCGCTTTGGCTTGGCCGATGAGGTGGAAAGCGACGATCTTCAGGTTGAGCAGGACGGCGTGAAGCTGGTGGTGGATGCGGTCAGTCTCGATCTGGTGCGGGGCTCTGCCGTTGATTATGTTGAGGATCTGGGCGGCTCGGCCTTCAAGGTCACCAATCCCAATGCAGCCTCCGGCTGCGGCTGCGGTTCCAGCTTTTCGGTGTAGAAGAACGCCCAGATTGTTGTATTCCGGCAGAATACAAGATCGGGGCAATTTCTGATGCGTATCGCGACCTTCAACATCAATGGCATAAAGGCCCGCCTGCCACGGCTGCTGGAATGGCTGGCCGAGACGCAGCCGGACATCGCCTGCCTTCAGGAAATCAAGACGGCGGATGAAGGCTTTCCAGAAAAGGAAATCCGTGAGGCAGGCTATGGCAGCATCTGGCATGGCCAAAAAGGCTTTAACGGGGTCGCGATCCTGGCGCGCGGCACCGACCCGATCGAGGTGAAGCGCGGCCTAGAAGGCGAGCCGGAGGACGAGCATAGCCGCTATATAGAGGCCGACGTGAACGGCCTGCGCGTTGCCAGCATCTATCTTCCCAACGGAAATCCTCAGCCCGGGCCGAAATTCGATTACAAGCTCCGCTGGATGGAACGGCTTCGCCGCCGGGCCGCGGATATATTGGCGGAGGAAATTCCAGCGGTCCTGGCGGGAGACTATAATGTCATTCCGCACGACCGGGATGTTTTCTCCGTCCGCGCCATGCAGAATGACGCGTTGATGCAGCCGGAGAGCCGGGCGGCATATCGACGGATGCTTGGCGACGGGTGGACCGATGCCCTGGCAACGCGCTATCCTGCTGGCGGCGTCTGGACCTTCTGGGATTATCAGGCGGGCTGCTGGCAGCGCGATGCCGGCTTCCGCATCGACCATTTCCTGCTGAGCCCGATGGCCGCAGACCGGATGAGGGATGCCCAGGTCGACAAGGAATATCGTGGCCGGGAAAAAGCCAGCGACCATGCGCCTGTATGGGTGGAGTTACGCTGATATTCATCAAAGAGTCATCCCCGAGACACGGGCGTTTCACCCTTCTTCCCTAGACTCGGCCGAAAGGAACAGACGGCTCGAGCCGTCATGAAGGGGTGAGAGACAATGAGTACAGCGGTAATGCGGCTGGGCGTCTTGTGGCGTCCTCGATCCGATAGGGGGAAGCCCAAAGCCAATGCGCTGCGCGGTCATTCCGATAAAGAGTGCCGCTGCCTGTTTTCCGTAGCGCAATTTCTGGCATGGGCTTCGCGTAATTCCGCTTGAACGGCAGGGCTCGTCATCATGAGCTTGGCATAGCCGTTCTTTTCAATTGAACGCCCGATGCAGTAAATCCGGCGAGGTGCCTTGTCGGGCCTATAGCGGCTGTGGCCGTTTCAGCGGAATGCCCACATCGTCAGTGGTCGAAAGATACCAGCGTCTCGTGCCTTCAAGGCCGATCGCAGTCAGTCGCCCGCTATGATACGCGCCTGTATCGATGCCGATCCGATTCGGATGTTCATCGACCTCCAGCATGATCGTATGGCCATGCACGACGATTTTGTCATGCGGCTGGCGCCATGACAGGAACTCGTCCCTGATCCACCGCAGGTCGCCCGGATCCTGATCCTTCAGCGGGACGCCCGGGCGGATGCCCGCATGGACGAAGACATAGTCCTCGATCTCAATCATATCCTCAAAGGAATCTAGGAAATCGACATGGGCGCGCGGGACGTTGTTCAACATCCAGTCGGTGAGCTGCGCTGAATCCATTGTTTCGAAATCGTCCGGGCTGAGGCCGTAGCTCATCATTGTTTCCCGCCCGCCGAAGCGAGTGAGAAAGCGTGTGGACTGAACGTCACCGCGCGCGGCGGCGATGAAGACCTCCTCGTGATTCCCTTTCAGGAAACGAACGGCGCCGCGTTCGCTTTCATTACTTGCCGCCGCCAATTCGATGGCGCGCTGAACCACCCCAGCCGAATCGGGGCCGCGGTCCACCAGGTCGCCAAGAAAGATGAGGTGGGAAACGGCGTCACCCCTGTTTTGGCTGTCCTTCAGGATTCGGTCGAGCAGCAGGTCGAGCAGATCAAGGCGGCCATGGATGTCGCCTATGGCATAATAGCGCTGCCCTTCGCCCACCGAGGGCAGGGCATGGGCTTCAGCCACCTTCTTCTTGCGTAACAATTTCCCCAACATGCGGGGCCACTATATCACAGGCGCGGCAGCGTCACGCCCCTCTGACCCATATATTTTCCGGACCGGTCCGCGTAGCTGATCTCGCATGGCTCATTGCCCTGCAGGAACAGGAACTGGCATGCGCCTTCATTGGCATAGATTTTGGCGGGCAGGGGGGTCGTGTTGGAAAATTCCAGGGTCACATGCCCCTCCCAACCTGGTTCAAGCGGGGTCACATTCACGATGATGCCGCAGCGCGCATATGTGCTCTTGCCCAGGCAAATGACGAGCACGTCGCGGGGGATGCGGAAATATTCGACCGTCCGGGCGAGCGCGAAACTATTGGGCGGAATGATGCAGCAATCGGTCTTTCGGTCGACGAAGCTGTTGGACGCGAAATCCTTGGGATCCACGGTCGCGCTGTCGACATTGGTGAAGATCTTGAACTCGTCGGACACGCGCGCGTCATAGCCATAGGAGGAGAGGCCATAGCTGATGCAGCCCTCCCGCTTCTGCGCCTCGACAAAGGGTTCGATCATGCCATGTTCCTGCGCCTGCGCACGGATCCACTTATCGGCCATTATCGCCATTCAAGCATCTTTCGCGTCATTTCGTTCAACATTGGCCAGGGTGAAAGCGTGGGGCAGGAGCTCCGCAAGGCTGTATTGCAGCACACGGTCACCATCGGCAGAAGTGCAATAGATGGAAATCGCCCGGCCCGCCACCTGTTCGGCTTCGCTCAATATCTGACGGCACCGGCCGCAGGGGATTGCCATTTCCGGCCCCGCGACGGCGATTGCCTCGACATCGGCAAGGCGGCCTTGCGCGTTGGCGGTGGCGAGGGCAACCGTTTCGGCGCAAAGGGATAACCCATAGCTTGCATTCTCGAAATTGCTACCGGTAATGACCTGGCCATCGGAAAGGCGCAGCGCTGCGCCCACGGCAAAGCGGCTATAAGGGGCATAGGCGTGCTTCATCGCCCCTCGGGCGGCGGCAAGAAGTTCCTTGTCGAGCCCCTTCATGAGCGCACCACATTCCATTCGACACCTGTATCGAGGCCGTCGATCCGCCGGATATTGGAGGCGGTCCAAACGACCCAGGGCCGGCCCGCATAGTCAGGCGAGATGAAATTGCCTTCAAGCCATAATGTCCGGTTGACCCCTTCGGCTACCTTGTAGAGGTCCTCGAACTCGGGGCTCACCCGGATCAGCGCGGGCTTCCCTGAATGCGCCTCGATCAGATTGAGGAAGGTGTTAAGCTCACTCAATACCGTAGCCCGGCCTGGCCGCTTGCCGCAGTTCGGCGTTAGGTCGAGGTCCACCGCCGGAGGGAGCATGGCGGGATCGCGGGGAACCGTGGCGATGAACAAAGTCGCCTGCTCGCTTGCCGGGGCGCACAGGCTATAATGATGCAGGGCGCCGTAGCGAAGGCCAGCTTCCCGCGCGCCCGCCAGATTGGTTTCAAATGCCATGTCACGGGCCGACGCGCCGGAGGATGCGCGAAGATAAGTGAAATCTGCGCCTTCCGCGCGAAGCGTCCGCCATTCTGCCGGGCCGTTGGTGGCGGCAACCGTAATGCCCTGCACCGGATAGGCTTCGCGCGAGGGGGTCCAGCCCTGGGCATAACGTATCGCTCCCCAGGCCGCGGCGCTGATCAGCGCCAGCCAAAGGGCCATGAAGATCAACCGTCTTTTCCATGTCCTGCGCGCCATGGGTCAGCCCTTGATGTGCAGCACGCAGATGAGCGTGAACAGCCGCCGTGCCGTGTCGAAATCAACGTCGATCTTGCCCTCGAGCCGCTCCATCAGCACTTCGGCCGCCTGATTGTGAATGCCGCGGCGCGCCATGTCGACGGTCTCGATCTGCTGTGGCGTTGCCTGGCGAATGGCTTGGTAATAACTGTCGCAAATGGCGAAATAGTCCTTGATGGGCCGGCGGAAGCGGCCAAGGCCAAGGATCACCGATTCCAGATAATCGCCATTTTCCCGCGAGATGTCGATGGCCAGCCGGCCCTCCTCCACGCGCAGGCACACGCGATAGGGGCCATTATAGCCGTCAGTATGCTCCCGCTGCGGGGCGAAATGATTTTCCTCCAATATGTCGAAAATCGCGATCCGCCGCTCCTGCTCGACATCGGCATTGCGCCATATGATGGTCTGCTCGTCGAGCGATATGTCTATGATGCGAGGATCGGCCATGCGCTTCCTCCACTACGAGGCGCGCGGGGGTAAGATCAACGGATAAAAGCGTAAAGAGGGTGACGGCTTCGACAGGCGCAGCCCGAGCGGGATTGATGTTGTCCTTGACAGCCATTCCGATTGATGGACCCTTTCGCTCTTGTAATAGTTATGAACCTTCTGCCCATGTGGGGGCCAGACGAAGAGGATGGGAATGACGACACGGCGCGAAGCGATTTTCGGGCTGGCAGGGCTATGGGCGCTTTATCCGGATTTGGCCTTGGCGAAGACGAAGGACGAAAAGCCCTTTTCCTGGGCTTGGCTGCAGGATCAGGCGCTGGCGCTTTCACGCCAATCATGGCGAGCGCCGCCCAAGCCTTCTCCCGCTCTCGACCGGCTGACCTATGACGCCATGCAGCAGGTTGAGTACCGGCCCGAAAAGACCCTGTGGGGCGAGCGCGATGACGCCTTTGGCGTGCGCTTTTTCCCGCTGACAGGCATGGCGAGGCGCGCGGTGTCGATCAGCATAGTCGAAAACGGCATGGCGCGTCCCTTTGCCTATAGCCCCTCGCTCTATCGCTTCCCGGCGCGTCATGCCATGGGCGCACTCGGCAAGAACGGCGGATTTTCAGGTTTCCGATTCATGAACAAGGGCGGGCGGGGCGACTGGCTGGCCTTTCAGGGAGCATCCTATTTCCGCTCGGCGGGGCCACTGCACCAATATGGCCTCTCGGCGCGGGGGCTGGCCATCAACACCGGTCTGCCGGAACCAGAGGAGTTTCCCGAGTTCACCCATTTCTGGCTGGAACATAGCGACGCGGGGGTGACGGTCTATGCCCTGCTCGACGGGCCATCAGTCACTGGCGCCCACCGTCTGGTGAACAGGCTTCTTCCCGATCAGATGCTCCAGGATGTGAGCATGACCCTGCATCTCCGCAAAAGCGTGGAACGGCTCGGGATCGCGCCTCTGACCAGCATGTTCTGGTATGATGAGGGGCACAGGGCAAAGGCCCGTGACTGGCGGCCGGAAATCCACGACTCCGACGGGCTCGCCATCCGAACCGGCACCGGCGAACGCATCTGGCGGCCGCTCAATAACCCGCCAAGGGCGCAGATGAACAGTTTTGCGGACAATGGACCCAAGGGCTTTGGCCTGCTGCAGCGCGACCGCGCTTTCGATCACTATCAGGATGATGCGGTCTTCTATGAAAAGCGGCCCAACCTCTGGATCGAGCCCTTGGGAGAGTGGGGTGCTGGTGCCGTCATGTTGTACGAGATTCCGACGACCAGCGAATATGAAGACAATATAGTCGCCTTCTGGACACCCGCTGCGGCCGCCACGGCAGGCGCGCGCTATTCCTTTGACTATCGGATGCACTGGATCGGCAATGAACCCGAGGCCATGGCGGTCGCGCGGACCGTGGACTGCTGGACCGGGCAGGGGGGACAGCCCGGACAGCCGCCAAGCGAAGGGGTGACGAAGATCGTTGCCGATTTCGCGGGCGAGAGATTCGAGGGTCTCACCTACAAAAATCCGGTCAAGCCGGTCGTTTCGGTGCGTAATGGAAAACTGCTCAATTCTGGAACCTATCCGGTGGATGGCACACGCAACCGCTGGCGGCTTATCCTCGATATTGAACGCGGGAACGACGAACCGACCGATATCCGCGCTTTCCTGAGTCTGAATAGAGAGGCACTGACGGAAACATTTGTTTACCAGCTTTATTAACAACCCCGCAGTCCGTCGCGGAACGTCTCGGCTTTTCGGCGATCGGGGCACCGGCTCAAGAGAGCCGTGTTTGGGAGAATGCCGCTGGCATGGAAATGCCGACGACAACAGACTGGGCACTGTATTGCTGAACAGATTTACCGCGACATCATTGTTGCAGGCCGCGTGCGCGGATGACATCGCCAAATTGCAGCATGGGGAAGGAGATCTCCCGCCGGAGGCTCCCCTCGTCATGCCCGTGCAATCATTCGAGGAAGCTCCAGAGGTAAAACGTCAGGTTGTGACGTCTCCTACCGGAATGACGGAGCGGCGCCTGCTGCTTGTGCTGGGTAGCCTTGCCGTCGGCCTCCTGGCTGCCAGCGACTTGGCAAGCCCGCTGCGTGAAGACGGAACCTCGCTCATCGATGCGGGGCTTTTTTTACTGTATTTCAGCCTCTTCTGCTGGGTTGCCTTTGGCTTCCTGAGCGCGCTTGCTGGTTTCTGCGTGCTGGCGGGCAGCCGCACGACGATGCTGCTCGAAGAGCCGGAACTGCGCATGCCGCGCAAGCGGACGGCAGTGCTCATTCCGATCTACAATGAAGATGTGGACCAGATTTTCGCCCGTGTGTCGAAAATGACCAGGATGGTGGAAGAGGTCGGAGCCACCGGATTTTTCGATTTCTTCGTGCTGAGCGATTCTCGCGCCGAAATGGAGGCTCGGGAATATGCCGCCTTCCGCCAGGCGAAGAGCGGGAGCACTGTTCCCATCTATTACCGCCGCCGTCCCAAGAACCTGGCTCGCAAACCCGGCAACATCGCCGAATGGCTGGGCCGCTTCGGCGGGGCCTATGAATATATGATCGTGCTGGACGCCGACAGCCTGATGAGCGGCAAGGCGCTGGTGCAGCTCGCCAGCGCCATGGATCGTGCGCCGTCCGTCGGTCTTATCCAGACGGTCCCGACGGTGATCAATGCCCGTACGCTGTTCGCTCGCTGGCAGCAATTTTGCGGCGCCGCTTATGGCCCAGTTGCAGGGGCCGGCCTTGCCTGGTGGTCGGGTTCGGAAGGAACCTTCTGGGGCCATAATGCGATCATCCGTGTTCAGGCTTTCGCAGAAAGCTGCGGCTTGCCGGAGCTTTCAGGACGCGAGCCCTTTGGCGGCCACATCCTTAGTCACGACATTGTCGAAGCGGCGCTGCTGCGGCGGCGGGGCTGGGCGGTGCATATGGTGGAACTGCCCGAAGGCAGCCATGAAGAATTTCCGCCCACGCTCACCGATTTCGCCATCCGCGACAGGCGCTGGTGCCAGGGCAATCTGCAGCATGTGCGCCTGTTGAACGGGGCCGGGCTGCACTGGGTCAGCCGCTTTCAGATGCTGATGGGCGCCTCGGCCTATCTTGCCTCACCGCTCTGGCTGGTGCTGATGGCGGCGACGCTGCTGCATCCGCTCATTTTCGCCAACTCGCCGCTTGGTTCGCCACCGTCGACCTGGCTCGTCGGACTGACCGTGCTGCTGCTGGTGGGACCCAAGCTGATGTCCTTTGCCTGGCTGTGCATGGACCGCAGGCGGCAATTTGCGCTGGGCGGCCTGGGGCGCGTTGCGCGGACGATGGCTGTGGAAATTCCCCTGTCCATCCTGATCGCACCGGTCACAATGCTTGCGCAGACCATCGCTGTGATTGGTATTCTGCGCGGCCGCCCAAGCGCCTGGAATCCGCAGCGGCGCGAAGCCGATGGGATCCCGCTCCACCAGGCCGTTGAGGATTACCGGGCGCATCTTTTCCTGGCCGTTCCGTTCATTGCCGGAATCATGGTTGGACCGGGCGTGATGATCTGGCTGCTTCCCGTTGCGGTCAGCCTGCTGCTGACCCCATTCATCGTAGCCGCCACGTCGCGTTGCGACGTAGGCGAATGGCTGGCGAGGCGAGGCATCTTCCGCATGCCGGAGGATGAAGAGCGGCTGCCTCCCCTGGACGGAGAGCGACGGCAGCAGCAGCCTTACTCGCCGGTGCGGCCCGCGGCCCTAAGTCTCGGGAAATGTGCGTTTACCTGACACAGCGTATTGGCTGGACGTCATCAACAAACCGTCCACCGGTTTTCCACAGGCTAGCCCACAGCGAAAAATTCGGCCCTCTTGTCTACCCGGAAATATGGGTAGATGAGGGGGCATGGCCGAGAACATAAGACTGGTTGCACCGCCCGATGCGGGGGAAAAGAGCCTGCCGCGCAATGTCGAGGCAGAAGCAGCGCTGCTCGGCGCGCTGATGATCGACAACCGAATCGCCGAAGACGTGCAGTTGAAGCTGCGTTCGGAGCATTTTTTCGAGCCGGTCCATGGGCGCGTTTACGACGCCATATTGAAATTGCTCGACAGGAATATGGTGGCCAATCCGGTCACGCTGAAGCCCCTGCTGGAAGCGGACGAGGCGCTGAAGGAGTTGGGCGGTCCGGCCTATCTGGCGCAGCTTACCGGCAATGGCGCGGCGCTGATCGGGGCAAGGGATTTTGCGACCCAGATCTATGATCTGGCGTTGCTTCGCGAACTTGTCGGCGTTGGGCGCGATCTTGTGGAGAAGGCGCTCGACACCAGCGAAGATGTGGACCCGCTGGGGCAGATCGAGGCGGCGGAGGTAGCACTTTACCGCGTGTCTGAAGGCGAAGGGGAGGGGGGCAGCGTCAAAAGCTTCCTTCAGGCCAGTACAATGGCGGTGCAAGTGGCCGAACGCGCCTTCTCAAGCGGGGGGCACCTGTCGGGTATCACCACCGGGCTTACCGGCCTCAACGAGAAGATCGGCGGCCTTCATAATAGCGATCTCATGATTCTCGCGGGCCGGCCGGGCATGGGCAAGACCTCGCTTGCCACTAACATCGCCTATAATGCCGCCATCCGTTACGTCCGCGACAAGGAGGACGGAATCGACGACGCCAAGAATATGGGAGCGCCGGTTGCTTTCTTCAGCCTGGAAATGTCGGCCGATCAGCTCGCCACCCGTATTCTTGCCGAACAGTCTGGGATCAGCGGCGAAGCGCTGCGCATGGGCAAGATCAGCAGGGCGGATTTCCAGAATCTTTCGCGCGCCGCGCGCGAACTGCAGAACCTGCCGCTGTACATCGACGATACGCCGGGCCTCACCATCGCTGCGCTCCGCACCCGTGCGAGGCGGCTGAAGCGCCGGCACAATGTCGGTTTCATCGTGGTTGACTATCTGCAACTGCTGCAGGGCTCTTCGCGCGGCGGCGATAATCGTGTGCAGGAAATCTCCGAAATCAGCCGCGGATTGAAGACGCTGGCGAAGGAGCTGAATGTTCCTGTATTGGCGCTATCGCAGCTCAGCCGCGCGGTCGAGCAGCGCGAGGACAAGAAGCCGCAACTTTCGGACCTCCGCGAGTCAGGCTCGATCGAGCAGGACGCCGACATGGTGCTGTTCGTCTTTCGCGAAGATTATTATGTCGCCGCCCGCGAACCGCGCAGGCCGATGGACGGGGATGATGCCAAGATTTTCGACGACCACGCAAAATGGGCGATGGAGATGGAGCGGGTCTTTGGTCTCGCGGAGCTCATCGTCGCCAAACAGCGTCACGGCGCCACCGGCAAGGTCAAGCTGCGCTTCGACGCGAAGATCACCAAGTTCAGCGACCATGTGGAAGAAGGCTATGGCGCGCTGAGCTATGATTGACGGGGAGTCGCCTTTTTTCCAGCCGCCGCATATCTCCAGCAACCCCATTGCCCCATCGACTTGCCGGGCGTAGGATGCCCGCGCCGGCTGTTCATGGGTAATGGTTCGGATAAGACGCCCGCCAAAGGCGAAGGGCGCGGATATGGCACGCCGGCTTGCAGGCGGTCTGTGAATGGGCCGCACTCAGCATGCGAGAGGTGACATATGATCAGTACCCATCATGCGCATATGGACAGGGGCATTCCGGAAACCCGGATACGAAAATTGACCTTCGATGATTTGCGGATCTCGCTTCGGCAGGGTTGGGAAGACTTCCTCGACAAGCGAGGCGATCTGGTCTTTGTCGGCTTCATCTATCCGATCGTCGGTTTCTTTGCGATTGCGATTGCGCGGAACTGGGCGCTTTTGCCGATCATCTTTCCGCTGGTTGCGGGCCTTACGCTGATGGGACCGGCGGTTGCCAGCGGCTTCTACGAACTGGCGCGGCGGCGTGAGCGGCATATGAACGCCAGTTGGCGGCATTTCTTCCTTGAATTCAAGAGCCCGGCGATGCCGTCCATAGCGGCGCTGACTGCGGTGCAGTTCGGTATCTATGTCCTCTGGCTTGCGGCCGCCTGGGCCGTCTATGCGGCCACTCTTGGGCCGGTTCAACCCGCAGCCTGGACGATCTTTCCCGATTCTTTGGGGCAGTTCCTGAGCAATGTGTTCACGACGCCGGAAGGATGGGCGATGATCATCGTCGGTAATTTGGTCGGCTTCATGTTCGCCGTCGTCGTGCTGGCGATCAGCGTCGTGTCTTTCCCGATGCTGATCGACCGCAAGGCGGATGTGCCAGAGGCGGTGCGGACGTCCGTCCGCGTCACCTTGCACAATCCCGGAGTGATCCTCGCCTGGGGCTTTATCGTCGCCTTTCTGCTGGTGCTGGGCTCGCTTCCCTTCTTCATCGGCCTTGCGGTGGTGCTGCCGGTCTTGGGCTATGCCACATGGCACCTCTATACGCGCGCTGTCGAGCGGTGAGGCGTTGGTCCGGGCGCGCTTCCCTGCGCGTCCGGACATTAATCATTATTGTAACCAAGGGCTTCAACCGCGATAGACGGTTGCATGCAGAGTTCCACAACCGGCCTTCTCGGTGGCTCCTTCAATCCCGCGCATGCAGGGCATCGGGCCATTTCGCTTTTTGCGATGAAGGCGCTTGGCCTCGATGAGATGTGGTGGCTTGTATCGCCGGGCAACCCGCTGAAGGGCGAAAGCGGAATGGCGCCGCTTTCCGCGCGGCTGGCTTCGGCCGAGCGTCAGGCGAGGCGCAGCCGTATCAGGCCTACCGCCATAGAGCAGCGGCTTGGCACCCGCTACACCGCCGATACGGTGAAAAAGCTAGTGCGCCGCTACCCCAAGCGGCGCTTTATCTGGATCATGGGGGCGGACAATCTGTTGCAATTCCATCAATGGAGGCGCTGGCGGGACATATCGCGGACGATCCCGATTGCAGTCATTGCCCGTCCGGGTTATGATCACGCTGCCCATGCGGCTGTCGCAATGGGCTGGCTGCGGCGCTTCGTCCGGCCCGCCAGCCACAAGACTCGATGGACGGATTGGAGACCGCCGGCGCTTGTGCTTTTGCGCTTTCGCCCAGATCCAAGATCGGCAACCCTGCTGCGGCAGGCTAACCCAAATTGGCATCTCGACATGAACGGCCGCGTGCAGCGCGACCGCGTGACGCGTTTCCTGGTAAAGGCAAAGGAGGTAAATTGCCAAAACCCTTAGCAGCCAACGACGCGGCCAGTGATGCCGCTTCTGTTGAAGCCCTGCACCAGTTGGTGCTCCAGTCGCTTGACGACGATCAGGCGCAGGAAACCGTATCCATCCCGCTTCAAGGCAAGAGCAGCATCGCCGACCATATGGTGATCGCATCGGGCCGTTCGACCCGTCAGGTTGCCTCCATGGCGCAAAAGCTCGCCGAGCGCATCAAGCATCAAGCTGGCCGCAATGTCCGTATCGAGGGCTTGCCGGCGGCTGACTGGGTGCTGATCGACGCGGGCGACGTGATTGTCCACCTCTTCCGCCCGGAAGTGCGCAGCTTTTATAATCTGGAGCGCATGTGGGGGTTTTCGGATACGCCCGCCCTGGTTGAGGCACGGTAAGTTCAAGGGTGCTCCCGCCTGGGGCGGGAGCGCTTGGTCGCAGGCTTTTTGGGGGAGAGTGGCGTTTGTGCGCTCTCTGTCGTTCCTGCGCAGGCGGGAACCGCTATCCTTGGGGACTGCGCCGGTTGAAGAATCGGGGTCCCTGCTTTCGCAGGGACGACGGGTATTCCCCGTTCACCAGGAACGGTTATTCCTCGCTCACCAACAGTTTGTCGATCTTGCGGCCGTCCATGTCGACAATCTCGAAGCGCCAGCCCTGATCGTGGAAATATTCTCCGACCTGCGGCAAATGTTTGAGCACCCACAGGGCATGGCCCGCGACGGTTGCATAGTCCCGATGCTCAGGCAGGGTGATGCCGAGGCGCTCGGCAAGGGCGTCAGCGGGCATCTGGCCTGAGACCAGCATGCTGCCGTCCTCCCGTTCCACCAACGCAGGGTCAGAACCGATATCCTGATCGGATGCGAATTCGCCCGCGATCGCGGTGAGGAGATCGGTGGGTGTTACGATCCCCTCAAAATGACCATATTCGTCATGGACCAGCAGCATCGGCACCTCGGCCTTCCGAAGATGATCGAGCGCGTCCATTGCGTCGAGCTGGTCCGGTACCACCTCTGCGCGGCGCATCAATTGCCGCAGGTCGAGATTCTCCCCACGGAATTGCGCGGAGACGATGTCGCGGGCTTGCACCACGCCGATGATATCCTCTACCGAACCTTCTGCGACCGGAAGCCTGGTATGAGGGCTTTCCAGCAGCCTTGAGCGGATTGCCTGGGCGTCGGCATCGGCGTCTATCCAGTCGACTTCGGTACGCGGAGTCATGACTTCGCGGACTGGCCGGTCGGCGAGACGAACCACGCCGGAAATAATCGCTCGCTCGCTTTCCTCGATGACACCGACCTTGCTCGCCTCGGCTACGATGAGGTGAAGTTCCTCCGCCGTCACATGGCTTCGTGATTCGCGGTTCATGCCAAGCAGGCGGAAAATGAGTGCGCTGCTGCCGTCCAGAATCCACACCAGCGGGGCGGTGATCCGTGCGAGCCAAAGCATGGGAGCGGCCATGACCACGGCGATCCGTTCAGGCGCACGGAGCGCGAACTGCTTTGGCACGAGCTCGCCGACGATGAGCGAGAAATAGGTGACAAGCGTGATGACCAGCGCAAAGCCTACGGTCTGGGCGGTGTCGGGTTCGAGGCCTAGCAATGCTAGGCGTTCGGCGACCGGACGGCCAAGGCTGGCGCCGGAATAGGCACCGGCGAGGATGCCGATGAGGGTGATGCCGATCTGCACGGTGGAAAGGAACCTGCCCGGATCGGCGGCGAGATCCAGTGCTGTCCTTGCGCCCCTTTTCCCTGTTTTCTCCAGCGACTGAAGCCGTGGCCTGCGGGCCGATACGATGGCAAGCTCCGACATGGCGAAGAGGCCGTTGAGCGCGATCAGCGCCAGGATGATCGCAACGTCGATCCACGGAAATGGGGTCATGATCGGGCCTTATTGGCGATTTTCTTTCAATTTCACAACAAGCCTCTCATCCTCCATTCAATTCGGATGTGGAACTAACGGCTTTGCAGGACCGTTGCCTGCACGTCCCTCCAAAAAAGGGAACGCTGAAAAAGGAGCATAGAATGCTTATTCGTCACAAGATCTTAGGTGCGGCGGCCCTCGGCGCGATAGTGCTGACTGGTGCCTGCACCACCAATCCGGAGACCGGCAACAAGCGCATTTCCCGTGCCGCAATCGGCGGGGTCGCTGGCGCTGTCGGCGGTTATTTCCTGGGCGATCTGATTGGCGGCAAGCGGGATCGTACCGAAAAGATCGTGGGCGCCGGCATTGGCGCCGTCGCTGGCGCGGGCATTGGCGCTTATATGGATGCGCAGGAAAAGAAATTGCGCGAGGAAACGGCTGGAACCGGCGTGGACGTGATCCGTGAAGGCGATAATCTCATGCTGCGCATGCCGTCAGGCATCACCTTTGCCTATGACCGTGCCGACGTCCAGCCGCAGTTCCAGCCAGTGCTGAACGATGTCGCGAAGGTGCTGAAAGATTATCCCAGCACCTATATCGACGTATATGGCCACACTGACAGCGATGGATCGGATACCTATAATCAGGGCCTTAGCGAGCGCCGTGCCCAATCGGTGGCAAATTATCTTGGCCTGCAGGGTGTCCAGTCGGCACGCATGGCGACGCGCGGCTTTGGTGAGGTCCAGCCGATCGCCAGCAACGCGACAGCCGATGGCAAGGCCCAGAACCGCCGTGTCGAGATAAAGATCGTGCCAGTGACGCAAGGCGACGTCGCGGCTTCCTGAACCTCTTTTCTCCCTCCCCTTTGGCGGGGAGGGGGAAAACCCTTACAGAACCATAGGCAATTGGCGGCGCTACAAGCCAAAGCTCACCTTCACGCCGTCGATCACGAACTGGGTGGCAAGCGCTGCGAGCAGTACGCCCAGCAGCCGGGTGATCACTGCTTCGATCTTCTGTCCCAGGACACGCATCAGCGGCCCGGCCGCCAGGAGGGACAAAAGCATCAGGAGCAGCACGCAGGCCATCGCGGCCAGCACCACCAATGTTTCCTGAATGCCCTCGCTGCGCGCCATCATCAGCATCACGCTGGCGATGGAGCCCGGACCCGCAATCATCGGCATGGCCATGGGAAAGATGGAAACATCCTCCACCTCGGGCGTGTCGATGATCCTCTGCGCGCGATCTTCCCTTCGCTGGGTGCGTTTCTCGAACACCATATCGAGGGCGATCAGGAACAGCATGACGCCACCAGCGATCCGGAAGCTGTTGAGACTTATCCCCAACGTCCGGAGCAGGTCTTCGCCAATGAGCGCGAAGGCGAGCAAAATGACTGTGGCGATGCCCGCGGCACGCAAGGCCATTGTCCGGCGCTGAGCCGGTGACGCACCGCTCGTCAGGCTGGCATAAATGGGCGCGCAGCCCGGCGGGTCGATCACTACGAAGAAGGTGACGAAGGCAGAGATGAAGAGCTCAAGCAGCTTGATTTCTCCTCATGCGGAGTGGTCGTGTTGGTAAAAAGGGCAAGAAAGATGGTCGTCGCTCCTGCCTTGGCAGGGGCGGAGGAACTTCACCCTTCCCAATATCCCTTCACACCCCTTCAGGCGCCGGCAGCCCTGCGCGCTGCGAGGCCGCGACCAATGTATTGCGCAAAAGGACGGCAATCGTCATCGGGCCCACGCCGCCAGGGACGGGGGTGATGGCGCGAACATGGCTTAGGGCCTCGGATGTGGCGACATCGCCGACAAGGCTGGTTTTTCCTTCTTCTGGGTCGGTGACCCGATTGATGCCGACGTCAATGACAACCGCGTCGGGCTTGATCCAGTCGCCTTTGATCATCTCCGGCCGGCCAACGGCCGCCACCACGATGTCGGCGCGGTGGACCACCGAAGCGAGGTCGCGGGTGCGGCTGTGCGCCAGGGTGACCGTGCAGTTTTCCTTGAGCAGGAGCTGCGCCATGGGCTTTCCCACGATATTGGAGCGGCCGACCACCACAGCCTCCAAACCGTCAAGGTCGCCAAGTTCATCCTTCAGCAACATGAGGCAGCCGAGCGGCGTGCAGGGGACGAGTGCCTCTTCACCAATGGCCAGCTTCCCGGAATTGACGACATGGAAGCCGTCCACATCCTTGGCGGGATCAATGGCCGCAATGACGGCCTTGTCGTCGATATGCCCCGGCAAGGGCAATTGCACCAATATCCCGTCGACGCGATCGTCGCCGTTCAACTCGTCCACGAGCTCGAGCAGTTCGTCCTGGCTGATCGTGGCGGGGCGCTTGAATTCGAAGCTTTCCATCCCCGCGGCTGCGGTCGCCTTGCCCTTGCTGCGGACATATACGCTGCTCGCTGGATCTTCACCGACCAGGACCACGGCAAGGCCGGGCTTGCGGCCCGTTTGCCTCGCGAAGCTTTCCACGCCAGTTGCGACCTTTTCCCGCAAGCGCGCGGCAAAAGCCTTTCCGTCAATGATGCGTCCCACTTTCATGTTCCACCTGTCAAATGCTGGAGTCTGGCTATAAGCGGATCGACCTCGACCGCGATGCGGACCCGCTTTAGCCGTGATGTGTCGCCCGTTTCCAGCGAAATCGCCGACACCGGAAGGTTCAATTCTTTTGCAAGCAGCTTGAGGAGGGCGGCATTGGCCTTTCCTTTCTCCGGAACCGCCCGGACATTCGCGCTTAGCCAGGCGGCGCCCCGTGCGTCTTGCCAGACGCCGCCCATCCCATCCCTGGAGGAACGCGGCGTCAACCGGATCGACAGAATCAGGTCCGCGCCATCACGCCGCCAGGGGACGGACAAGGCTCAAGCCACGGAATAGTAGATTTGCGGCAATATGACCTGCTGAAGAATGTAGATCGCAAGCAGGACCACCAATGGTGAAAGATCGAGCGCGCCCAGATCGGGCATGATCCGCCGGATGGGGCGGTAGATGGGCGCTGTTATCTTGTCGAGGGCATAGAGCACGTTCCGGACGAAATCATTATAGGTATTGATGACGTTGAACGCGATCAGCCAGGACAGAATGGCCTGAATGATGATGATCCACCAGATGACGTTGAGCAGGATATTTATGATCTGAATTATCGCGACCAGCATCGATTTCTCCGCTTCAGGGCCTGGACCGGCTGTATTGTACGGGTAAGGCGGTTGTCAAACGCGCACCAGCGTACCTGCGCCGCGCCTGGTGAAGACTTCCAGCAGCATTGCATGGGGAACGCGTCCGTCCAGGATCACTGCCGCGTCGACGCCGCTCTCCACCGCTTGCACGCAGGTTTCAAGCTTGGGGATCATGCCGCCCGAGATGGTGCCGTCCTCGCGAAGCGCGCCAATATCGCTGGGGCAAAGATCCGTCAGAAGATTGCCCTTCTTGTCGAGAACGCCTGGCACATCGGTCAGAAGGAAGAGGCGGGATGCGCCCATCGCTGCGGCCACCGCCCCCGCCATGGTGTCGGCGTTGATGTTGTACGTGTGTCCGTCCTCGCCAATCCCGATCGGCGCGACCACCGGGATCATGCCCGCCGAGCTGATTGTGTCGAGCAGGCTGCGATCGACATGGCTCGGCTCGCCCACGAAGCCCAGGTCGACAATTCGTTCGATATTGCTGTCCGGGTCCTTCTGCGTCCTGCGGACCTTGGTAGCGGTGACAAAACCTCCATCCTTGCCGGAAATGCCCACCGCACGGCCGCCGGCCTGACCGATCCAGCTGACCAGTTCCTTGTTGATGGCGCCCGAGAGCACCATTTCCGCCACCCGTGCGGTCTCGCGATCGGTCACGCGCAGGCCGTCGATGAATTCCGATTCGACATCGAGTTGCTTCAGCATCGCGCCGATCTGCGGTCCGCCGCCATGGACGACGACCGGATTGATCCCCACCGCCTTAAGCAGCACGACATCTTCGGCAAAGTCGCGCGCCAGTTCCGGGTCTCCCATGGCATGGCCGCCATATTTGACCACGAAGGTCTTGCCGGCATAGCGCTGCATATAGGGCAGCGCCTCGGTCAGCGTTTCCGCCTTCGCAAGCAGGGCAGAGTCTGGTGCATGTTTCTGGGTCATTTCGCCTCCCTATCGTGGTCACGCCCAATGGCAAGTGGGGATGTTTGCTACGCTCTCGGAGCAGGTAATCGGGTGCGTTCAGCAAAAAGGAAAACGCGCCCCGTTTCCAGGGCGCGTTTCCATGTTCCGTCGGAAGCGGAAAAACTTACATCAGTTTCCAGGTCAGCGGCAGTACGACCGACGCGGGACCGCCGGCAGGAGCGGGGAATTTGCCGACCTTTGCGGGGAGCGCCAGCGCCTCGCGGTCCAGAACCGAGGAGCCCGAGGGCGCGACCAGTTCGACATTGGCGACCGATCCGTCAGCGCTGACGGTCAGCTTGACCTTCGCCGTGCCTTCATCACCGCGCATCTGGGCAGCGCGAGGATAAGTCTGCTTGGAAGCCACGAGCTTGGCAACGGTGCGCTGCCAATCGGCGCTCTGCGCAAATGCGGGGGTGGAAATGGCGGCAATTCCGGCGGCAGCAATCAGGCTGGCAAAGATTTTCTTGGACATTCGTGACCTCGTCTTCCTTTTTGATGTCCCCGTTTCCCTTTGACGGAGAGCTCTAGTTTTCGTGTAATTAAGATGGGTTATGTGACGTTGGTTAATCCGGCTTGGTTCTTCAGAAATCCTCCCATTCGTCTTCCTGCGTCTTGAGCGCCAGGTTTCCATGTTGCACCGGCATGGCTGCTCTCGCCGCCGGTTTTGGCTGAGGCTGCTCGGATGAGCGGCCCAGTTCGAAGAAGGAAAGCTGCTCGAACAACCGTTCGGTCTCGGCGGACAGGTTGCGGGCGCCGGCGGTGCTTTCCTCCACCATCGCGGCATTTTGCTGCGTCACCGTATCCATCGAAGCGACGGTGGCGCTGATCTCATGAAGGCCGCTCGCCTGCTGCTCGGCAGCCGTCGCGATCTCCTCCATCAGGCCGGAGACATGTGTCACTTCCGCAACAATCTGCTTCAGCGCTTCGCCGGAATTTTCGACGAGCGCCACGCCGTTGGCGACCTGGGCGCCGGAGGTGGCGACCAGCTCCCGGATTTTCGCCGCAGCCTCTGCAGAGCCTTGTGCCAGCAGCCGGACCTCCGCAGCGACCACGCCGAAGCCCGCGCCTGCGTCGCCCGCCCTGGCAGCCTCGACCCCTGCATTGAGCGCCAGCAGGTTGGTCTGGAAGGCCAGGGCGTCGATCGTGGAAATGATGGCGTTCATTTCGTTGCTGGACGCTTCGATATGGCGCATGGCCTCGATGGCATGCTTGGCCGTTGCGTCCACCTGTTCAGCGGACTTGCGGGCATTAGCCACGCGTTCGCTGGTCAGCCGGGCATTGTCGGCGGCGAGCTTGACCGAGGCGGTGAACTGTTCCAGCGTCGTCGAGGTGCGGGCGAGGGATTCAGCCTGACGCTCGGTACGGCGAGAGAGGTCGTCGGACGCCTGGGCAATCTCATTGGTGCCGATGCGGATGGTGTTGCAGCCCTCGACAATTTCGCTCAGCGTTGCGAGCAGGTGGCTTACAGCCTCGTTGAAGTCCACATGGAGCTTGGCAAGCGGACCTGTGGCATCGTCGGAGACCTGGCACGTAAGGTCGCCCTGGGCCAAGGCCGAGAGGCCGGCGCCGATTGCGTCGATGGTTGCCTGGGTCTGGCGGTTGCGCTCCTGCTCGGCTTCAGCGCGCTCCTTGTCGGCCGCGAACAGGGCCTTGAAGCTGTCCAGCGCCTTTGCAAGCTGGCCGATCTCATCGCTCCGCTCCCTACCTGGAACGTCGACATTCAGATCGCCGTCGACGACGCGAGAGATCACCTGGCTCATCCGCTTCAGCGGCTGCGCAATCACGCGCATCATCAGCATGCTGAGCAGGAATGAAAGAATCAACGCCCCGCCCAGCGAAGCAAGAATCATGGTCCGTGACTTTTTGAAGATTGTGTCGCTTTCCGCCGAATTAGCGTCGCCGCCCTTCACATTGAGGTCGACCAACTGGAGGATATCGTCCTCCACCATGTAAAACATGTCGAGCGCCTCGCCCTTGAACAGGCCGGTGGCACCCACGGCGTCTCCGCTGTTGGACATGGCGAGCATCCGGTCGGTAAGCTTGCTATATTCAGCCCAGTTGACGTTCAGATTGGCATAGAGAGCCTTTTGCTCAGGCGTCGCCACATGCGGCTTGTAATCAGTGAGCAGGCCCGAAATGGCAGTGCTGGCGTTCTTCAGCTGAATCTCCGCCTTGCGCATGCTGCCCGGATCGCTGGCCATCACAACGCCGCTCTGCGCAATGCGATATTGGGACGTATAGGCATGCAGATCGCCGATGAGTTGCGTGGCCGGAAGCCAACGGGTGCGCATCTGCGCCGACAACTCATTCACTTCCGCTATCTTGATGACCGCGAAAACGCCTGTTCCGGCGATCATCGCCAGAAGACCGGCAAAGGCCAGTATCATCTTGGCGGATATGCTTAGATTTTTCATTGGGAAAGCCCCTCTTGCCCTTTTCTCCTGGCGGTAGAACGGACGGAGGCGACGGGAATTAAATGATAAAAAGCGGTCGAGGCTGAGCGGTCCGGCCGATCGTTATCAGATCGGTAGATCATCATTTTCGAATATACTAATAACCAAAGTCAATGAGCTTTGAAGCACACTTTTCTTTCGTTCAAAAAGGTGAACGCCGAGAAAGTTATTGCAATTAGGGATTTTTTTGGGAACTTACGCGATGAATATTCGCGTGGGGTGGTATTCAATGCGAATATTCGGGGGGCAACAAATCTTCGCATGACAATAGCTTGGAAACTGGATGCAGTGGCAGGCGCGCCACTGGATCATATTGTGATCGGTGAAAGTGAAGCAATTTGCAGGATCAGGGAACTGATCAGGCAAGTGGCATCCTCCGATGTGTCGGTTATGATCACGGGGCCTTCGGGCAGCGGCAAGGAAATTGTCGCTACCGCGCTTCATCATGAAAGCCAGCGGCACAAGCAGCGGTTCGTCGCTGTCAATTGTGGCGCCATTCCGCGCGATTTGCTGGAATCCGAGCTTTTTGGTCATGAAAAGGGCAGCTTCACCGGCGCCATTGCGCAGCGGCGGGGCCGGTTCGAGGATGCTCACAGGGGTACGCTCTTCCTTGACGAGATCGGTGACATGCCTGCCGACATGCAGGTCAAGCTGCTTCGTGTCCTGGAAACGCGCCAGATTGAGCGGGTGGGCGGCTCAGGCCCGATTGATGTGGACGCCAGAATTATTTCGGCTACGCACCAAAATCTGGAAGAACAGATCGAACGGGGACAGTTCCGGGAGGATTTGTTTTACCGGCTTGGCGTCTTCCCTATCCAGCTCCCGCCGTTGAAGGAGCGCCCCGAAGATATTGCGCCACTGATCAAATTCTTCCTGCGCAAGATGTGCGCGGCCGACACGGTTCTGGGCTTCACTCCAGGGGCCATGGCGCGCCTCTTGACGCATGAATGGCGGGGCAATGTCCGGGAACTCCGCAATGTGGTGGAGCGGGCGATCGTCCTGTTTCCCAATATGCAGATCAACGCGGATCAAGTCGATACGCTCTTCCGCAGGCGCAACAGCAATGCACCCACGACACAGGCGGTGACGGAGCCGTCACGCAGTGGCGCGGCGACTGTCTCTTGTGAAATCGGCGAGGCCGGTTTTGACCTGAAGCAGCATCTGGCCGAGATTGAAAGGCGATATATCGAGGCGGCGCTCGCCAAGGCAGAGGGCGTGATCGCCGATGCGGCCCGTTTGCTCTCCATGCAGCGGACCACCTTCATCGAGAAGATGAAGCGGCTGGAGGTGCAGAAGGAGTTGCGGGCGGCCTGACTGCGGCGAGCGGTTCGGGTTGGAAAAGGGCATCTCCTCTGAACGGATCGCCGTCGTCCCTGCGAAGGCAGGGACCCGCTATTCCTTACCATGCTGAAGAACACCGGGGCTCCTGCCTCGCAGGGACGACGGCTATGTTTTTCTTCCATCAATCACTCCGAAATTGGCATTTCCAGATTTTCGAGGTCGCCAAGCCCCAGCTCAACCCCCCTCCGACATCTCCACGATGCGGTCATATTCGTCAGGGGTCAGCGGAGCGACGGAGAGCCGGCCCTGCCGCAGCATTTTCATTTCGGCGAGGGCAGGATCTGCCTTCATTTCCTTGAGCGAAACACCGCGCGCGAGTTTCTTTTTCGGAGCGACATGCACCGCCACCCAGCGTCCGCTTTCATCGGTGCTGTCGGGCTTGGCTTCCTCCACCACCTCCATGATGCCGACGGCTTCGAGCCCGGTCTGGCTATGGTAGAAAAGAGCTAGATCGCCCCTTTTCATGGCCTTCATATTGCTGGCCGCCTGAAAATTCCGGACGCCATCCCATTCCGCCTTGCCCTGCGCGACAAGGTCTTCCCAGGAAAAGCAATCGGGTTCGGATTTCATCAGCCAATATTGCCGTCCGCTCATGGCGCTTGTCTCCTTTTCGATGGCGGCGACAATCTATCGGCTTATCGTTTAACAGGATAGGGGTTGGCAAAGGGAGCCCATATGCCGTCCACGATTCTCGAACAGGTCCCAGTGCTGTCCATGTCCGGGGGAAGCAGCCCTGCCTTTGCGCAGGCGCTGGGTAGCTCGTTCGAGCGATTCGGCTTTGCCATGGTGCAAGATCATGGCTTGGATTCGGGCCTGGTGGAGCAGGGCTGGGCGCTGGCGAAGGCTTTCTTCGCGCTGCCAGAAGCCGTCAAGCGCCAGTACCATATTCAGGGTGGCGCGGGACAGCGCGGCTATACGCCTTACCGCACCGAAATAGCGAAAGACGCGGCCGAAAATGACCTGAAGGAGTTTTGGCATGTCGGGCGGGACCTGCCGGAAGACCATCCCTTTGCGGATCGGATGCCGGCAAATGTGTGGCCCGCCGAAATTGCGCCTTTCAAGCCATGCTTCCAAAGGCTTTTTGCCGAGTTCGACCGCGTCGGCGGCATGTTGCTTTCGGCGATCGCCCTTCACCTGGGATTGCCGGGCGACTGGTTCGACGATGCCGTGCGGGACGGCAACAGCATTTTGCGGCTGCTTCATTATCCGCCAGTGCCGGCGGACGCGCCGGGAATCCGGGCGGGCGCGCATGAGGATATCAATTTGATCACCCTGCTTCTGGGAGCAGAGGAGGCGGGCCTCGAATTGCTCGACCGGGAAGGGCGTTGGCTCCCCGTCAATCCGCCGGAGGGGGCGCTGGTGGTAAATGTTGGCGACATGCTGCAGCGCCTGACCAATCACCGCTTGCCGTCCACTACGCACCGGGTTTGCAACCCGCCGCCGGAAAGGCGCGGCCATTCGCGCTATTCAATGCCCTTCTTCCTGCATTTAAGGCCGGATTTCCTGATCGGGACGCTCCCGGATTGCGTCGATGAGGCGCATCCGAACCGCTATCCCGAACCCATTATGGCTGATGCCTATCTTATGGAGCGGCTCCGGGAAATCGGCCTTCTCCAATAGACGATCCGTGCTTGCGTTCCGCCGGTCAGACGAGTGCCGGTTCCGCCACTTCCTCACGAATAGCTCTGCCCGTTGCGGCCAGATGGATCATGCGGATCAGGCCCTTGGCGTCGCTGAAGATATGGGACTTGTTGAAGCATGCGGCAGCGCCTCTTTCCAGGCATTCGGCCCGGATCCTTTCGCCGCGCACGGTCAGGCTGGACAGCATGATGACCGGGCGGCGTTTCCTCGCCATGATCCGGTCAAGCAGTTGCAGCCCGTCCATTCCCGGCATCTTGATGTCGAGCGTGATGACGTCGGGATTGGTGATGGCAATCAGCCGTTCAGCTCTTTCGGCGTTGGATGCGATGCCTACAATTTCAAACCGGTGATCCTGCTCAAGGACGCTTTCGATCATCGCCCGGATGGTCACGGAATCATCCACTACCAGTATGCGTGTGCGTTTCATGTCAGCCTCTTCGTGGTCCACCCCAGACGGGGCATGCTGTCTCTCCATGCAAACGGCGAAGAGCGGGTTTGTTTTAATTCGGTCTTCAAAGCCCTCGAAAGCAGCCCATCCAATGCGACTCCCCAATGGCGATTTGCAATGCTATGGTCGCGGCCCGACCAGCATCGGCGTGGGGTACGAGCGATGGACGGCCACAGGACGGATATGTCCTTTCACTTCAAGAAAAGTGACAAGACCGCGCAAGTAGCGGTCCGGCGGGTGGCGCTCGGCCAGATCGACGCTGCCCTGGCGGAGATTGACGGCAAAGAACTGACGCCGGAGCAGATCGTCCACCAGGTGAGGAAACGCTGCAAGAAGTTGCGGGCGCTTATCCAACTGGTGCGGCCGGGCCTGTCCAATCATGCACGGGAAAATGCCGCTTTTCGCGACCTGGCCCGCATGTTGAGCGGTGTTCGCGACCAGGATGTGCTGATCCATAGCTGTGACAGGATCGCCCAGCATTTCGGCAAGGATGCAGACCCGGACATCATGCTTGGCCTGCGTGAACGGCTGGTCGTGGACAAGGAAGAGCGGACGTCCAGCGGCCTTGATGGCAGGCTCGCCGATTTCCGGAACGGCATGGTTCAGGCCCGGGAGCGGGCGCAGATGTGGATCATTGAGGGCGACGGCTTTGCGGCTTTTGCCGGTGGCCTTTGCCAAATGCTGAAGCGCGCCCGTGGCGCCATGGCGCAAGCCCGGCGCGACCCTACACCGGACGCCATGCATGAGTGGCGCAAGCGCGTTAAATATCATGCCTATCAAGCGCGGCTGTTCCGCGAAATCTGGCCCGAGATGATGCAAGTGCACATCTCCGCCCTGTCCGAGCTTGCCGACCTTCTGGGGGAACATCACGACATGGCGGTGTTGCAGCATCGGCTGGCGGAGCGCCCTCACGATTATGGCGGTGCCGAAGCTGTCCGCCATATTTCCGGGCTGGCGCACGAGCTTCAGGAGAATATTGCGGATGCGTCTTTCCATAGCGGTGCCCGGCTGCTTGCGGAGCGGCCGAAAGCACTGGCGCGGCGCTGGGAAAATTATTGGCAATTATGGCGCGGGGAAGAATGACCCGTGGGACAGGAAGTTGAAAGAAAATTTCTGCTAAGCGGCGACGGCTGGCGCGATGAGCCTGGGGAAGAAAAGCAGATCGTCCAAGGTTATATCGCCATTGGCGAAATGGCGCAGGTGCGTGTCCGGATCATCGACGGCAAATCGGCGCTGCTGACGGTCAAGGATCGCAGCACATGCGTCGAACGGCAGGAATATGAATATGCGATCCCGGCGGGTGATGCGCGGGCCATGTTGGACCTTCGAACCGGAAATCTGATCGAAAAGACCCGGAAGAAGATACGGTGCGGCGATCTGGTCTGGGAAGTGGACTGCTTTGGCGGCGGGCTTGCCGGTCTGGTGCTGGCGGAAGTGGAACTCAAAGGCGCGGATGACCAGGTACCGCTCCCCGATTGGGTGGGCCGGGAGGTTACTGGCGATTCCGACTATTACAATGTCACGCTTGCGCTAAACGGCCTGAGCGATCAGCCTTAAACCCAGCCCTGAAGCTCCGCGATCATCCAGAGGCCCAGTCCCAGAAACAGCGCGGCGGCGGCAAGGTGCATCGCACGCATCGGCACGCGCTTCACCAATGCTTCGCCCAGAAGCACCGCCGGAACATTGGCGATCATCATGCCCAAAGTCGTGCCGATGGTGACCCAGCCCACAGTACCGAACTGGGCGCCAAGGGCTATGGTGGCGATCTGTGTCTTGTCGCCGATCTCGACAAGAAAGAAGGCGATCAGCGTTGTCAGAAAGGCGCCGAAGCGGGCAGGTTTTGCCTTATAATCGTCCATCTTGTCAGGGATCAGCGTCCAGGCGGCCATGGCGATGAAGCCCGCAGCGACAGCATAGCGGAACGCAGGGCTATCCAGCAGGCTGGCAATCTGCTGCCCCGCCAGCGCCGCCAGGAAATGATTGGCGAGCGTCGCGGCCAGGATGCCAAGAGCGATGGGCATGGGCTTGCGGAAGCGACTGGCCAGCAGGATCGCGAGAAGCTGAGTCTTGTCGCCCATTTCGGCAAGCGCGACAATGAAGGTGGAAGTAAGGAATGCGTCCATCAGCGCCCGTTAGCGCTCGCCTCGCAATTCCGCCAGATCAGAAAAAGCGACAGGCCGGGGGGCGAATGAGAGGGCGGGGCCGTCACCTCGATCCGGGCGGCGTCGGCGCGTGCCCGGTCAAGAATGACGGCCGGGGTGCCGGGCAAGTGGTAAATCGTATCGGCCATGCCGAGGAGTCTGGCGGCGCGTAATGTGAGATCGTCGGGATCGGGTGAGGAGAGTTCGATCTCAATCAACTGATCGGTAGTATCTGGCTGCTCCTGGTTGAGCCATCGTTCCACGGCATCCAGTTCGCTTGGCGCCAATGGATCGAGCGGTCCGCCTTCGCTTAGCGCAAAATCGATAGCGCGGCGCCTTTGCGCTGCATCGGGCCAGCGCGTTTTCATGGCAGCGCGCGCCTTTGCGAGCCCCTGGGCCAATGAACCGAGCCCCGGCGGCAGCAAGGCTTCCAGCCGCTGCCGGATGGTCTTCGCAAGGCCCGCTGAAGCGCCGCCAGTGCCAATGGCGATCAGCACGGGATCGCGGTCGACGATGGCGGGCAGAATGAAGTCGCACTGGTCCGGACGGTCGACGGCATTGACGAGCATGCCGCGCGCCTTGAGCCTGTGAATTGCCGCCAGCGCTTCAACCTCGTCGCTGATTGCCACAATGGCCAGTTGCGCTTCGCTTGCCTCGCCAACGATCCGCGCGCCCGCACGTTTCAGGAGGCGGGCCTTGGCCTTCGCTGTTTCGCCTTCGCCCAGCAGGATGACGGGCCGGTCCTTGAGGCGAAGGAACAGCGGAAGGCTGTGCATATCATTTCGCCCAATCGGGAATGTCGTCGCCCTCGATCAGCGCTTCGATCGGAGGGCGCTTCCTGACCACTGCCCATTTGTCGCCGGAGACCAGCACTTCAGGTGTCAGTGCGCGGCTGTTATAGGTGTTCGCCATCGTTGCGCCATAGGCTCCGGCGGTCATGAAGGCGACAAGGTCTCCGGCCTGGACTGAGTCCATGTCACGGTTTCGCGCGAATGTGTCGCCGGTTTCGCAGACAGGCCCCACCACCGTCGCCTCCGCACGCTTGCCGCGGGGCTTTACCGCCCGGATGTCATGCCAGGCATCATACAAGCTGGGCCGGAGCAGATCGTTCATGGCAGCGTCCACAATGACGAAGGGCTGGGTTGCACCCTGCTTTATGCGGATGACTTGCGAGAGCAGCGCGCCTGCATTGCCGACGATGACCCGGCCAGGTTCGAAGACGAGGCGCACATTCCAGGCCGCCGTCACCCGCTTGACCATTTCGCCATAGGCCGCGGGGCTGGGAGGAATGGGAAGGGCAGGATCATAGGGTACGCCGAGACCGCCGCCCAGATCCGCCGTGCGGACATTGTGCCCCTCATCGCGCAGCGCCTCGATCAGCGCGCCCACCTTTTTGAAAGCGGCCTCGAGCGGGTCGAGATCGGTCAACTGGCTGCCGATATGGACCGCCACGCCCTGCACATCGAGCCCCGCCAGTTGCGCTGCCCGGTCATAGCTGGCGATCGCCCGGTCATAGGGAATGCCGAACTTGTTCTCCGACTTGCCCGTGGAGATTTTCTCGTGCGTCCCTGCGTCCACATCCGGGTTGATCCGGTAGGCGACGGGCGCCACCTTGCCCATGGACAGAGCTATTTCGGAGAGCATCTCTGCCTCCGGTTCGCTTTCCAGATTGAACTGGAAAATACCAAGCTCCAGAGCCAGACGCATTTCCTCGGCGGTCTTGCCGACACCCGAAAAAACCACCTTGGCCGGGTTCATGCCTGCGGCCACGGCCCGGCGCAATTCGCCTCCCGAAACCACGTCGGCGCCGAGGCCGAGCCGCGCCAGCGTAGCCAAGACCGCGCCATTGGGATTGGCCTTTACAGCAAAGGCCACCAGCGGATCCGGCAGGGGATCCAGGGCTTCCCGGAATACGCAAACATGCCGTTCGAGCGTCGCCGTGGAATAGATATAGACAGGCGTGCCGACCGCCTCGGCAATGGCGGACATCGGCACCTGCTCGACATGCATCAGGCCGTCTTGATATTGAAAATGGTCCATCGGGATTCCAGTGAAAATAGCGCCGGATCAGCCCGGCGGCGGCAGGTCGAATTCGTCCTGCTCGCGTTTCTTCGATTGCTTCAATAGCTCATCGCTTCGTCCCGGCCGGGACTGGGGCGAAGACGTCATCAGTTCCTCCGGCGTGGGCGTTTCCTGCGCAGCCAGCGGCTTGGGCGGCAGGCTCTTGCCCTCCGGCGGAGTGAGGGCAGTGCGGCTGCCGCAGGCGGCGAGGGCGAGGGCCAGCAATGGGATAGGCAACCAGCTCAGTTTCCGTTTGGGCTGAGCTTGTCGAAGCCCGTTCCTCCTCTCAAAAAGAGCAATGAAGCCCTTCGACAGGCTCAGGGCGAACGGATAATGACGATTGTTCATTTCCCTGTCCCCAATGCCGCCCTCGCAGCGGCCACCTGTTCAGCCACGCGCTCGGGCGAGGTGCCGCCATGGCTGCGGCGGCTCGCCACGGATGCATCAACGGTCAGCACATCGAATATCCGCGCATCGATACGCGCATCAATGGCCCGCAGCTTTTCGAGCGGAAGCTCGGCCAGCGGCTTGCCCTCGGCTTCGGCCAATTTGACGGCGCGTCCGGTAATATGGTGCGCCTCGCGAAAGGGTATGCCGCCCTCCCGCACCAGCCAATCGGCAAGGTCGGTGGCGGTGGCAAAACCGCTTTCGGCAAGCGCCCGCATCCGGTCTGTGCGGAAAGTCACCTTTTCCACCATGCCCGTCATGGCCGCTATGGAAAGGCCGAGCAGGTCGTGCGCCTCGAACAGCGGTGGCTTGTCGTCCTGCATGTCCTTGGAATAGGCAAGCGGCAAGCCCTTCATCGTGATGACGAGGGCGTTCATGCAGCCGGCAATCCGCCCCGCATGGCCGCGCACCAGTTCCGCGGCGTCGGGGTTGCGTTTCTGGGGCATGATCGAACTGCCCGTCGAATAAGCGTCGGGCAGCGAGACAAAGCCAAAGGGCTGGCTTGCCCAGATGATGAACTCTTCAGCAAGACGCGAAAGGTGAAGGCTGCATTGAGTGGCGGCCATGAGGTAATCGAGCGCGAAATCACGGTCGGATACGCTGTCCAGGCTGTTGTCCGTCGGGCCGTCAAAGCCAAGCGCCGCCGCTGTCGCATGCCGGTCCAGCGGAAAGCCCGTTCCGGCCAGCGCCGCGCTACCCAGGGGGCAGCGATTCATCCGCGCCCGCGCGTCGGCGAAGCGGGACCTGTCGCGGCCGATCATCTCGTAATAAGCCATCAGATGATGGCCGAGCGTCACTGGCTGGGCGGACTGAAGATGGGTGAAGCCCGGCATGACGCTCGCACTTTCCTGCTCGGCGCGGGTGACCAGTGCAACTTGCAGCGCCTTGAGGCCAGCATCGACCATATCCATGGCATCGCGCACCCAAAGGCGGAAATCGGTCGCTACCTGATCATTGCGCGAGCGTGCGGTATGCAGCCGTCCCGCCACAGGGCCGATGATCTCGGCCAGCCGGGATTCGACATGCATATGGATGTCTTCAAGGTCCAGATTCTCGGGAACGCCGTCCGCCTCATATTCGACGGCGATCTGGTCGAGACCCTTGGTGATGGTCGCGGCATCCTCCGTCGAGACAATGCCCTGTTTGCCGAGCATGGCGACATGCGCCTTCGATCCGGCGATATCCTGACGCCACAAACGCTTGTCGAATGGGATGGAGGCATTTATCTCGCGCATCACCGAAGCCGGGCCCTCAGCGAAGCGCCCGCCCCACATGCTGTTGGAGCCTGCCGTCGTGCGATCCGTAATTGCCTGTCTCCTGCTTTCGACCCTGTCCTTCGCGCTCGTGGCCTGCGATAGGCAATCGGGCGGCAAGGAGCAAGAGAATGCCGCTCAAATCGGCGAAAAGGGACAGGGGACTGAACCGGGCTTCAATTTCAGGATCGACAAAAGTCATGCGGGGGAGGCAGCGCCAGGCTTCAGCTTTGAGGGACCGGATGGCCAGGATGTGACGCTGGCGGACTTTGCGGGCAAGCCCTTGCTGGTCAATCTCTGGGCGACTTGGTGCGGACCTTGCGTCATCGAAATGCCCGCCCTCGATGCGCTGGCGGTGGAGCGCAACGGGAAGTTGCAGGTGGTCGTGATCTCACAGGACACCACCGGCCGGGAAAAGGTCGATCCCTTCTTCAAACAGCGCAAATTCACTGCATTGCAGCCCTATCTCGACCCGGAAAATCAGTTCGGTTTCCATTATGGGTCCGGCCTGCTGCCGACGACGGTGATTTACGATGCGGAGGGCAAGGAAGTGGTACGGGTGCTGGGCGCCATGGACTGGCGCGGCAAGGAAGCGGCTGGGCTGATTGCCGGGGCGATGTAGGGGGGCGGGCGTCAGAACAGGTCTTTTGGTTTTGATATTTACCCGTCGTCCCTGCCTGCGCAGCGACGACGGAGAATTGATGGACCTTAAGCCGCAGCCCGTTTCAGCCGATCGTTGATCGCCACGCCCAATCCTTCTTCCGGTACCGGGGCCACGGCAATGGCCTTGGCCGTGCTGGCGTCCGCCAGATGCAAGGCGTCGAAGAGCCGCGCTGCCGCCTCTTCCAGCTTGCCCGTTTCACTGAGATTATAGTCGCATGGCATGTCGCCAAAGCCGATCAGATACTCGCCCTTGCGCGCCGTTTTTGCATTGAGCCGCACCCGCTTTGAAGGAGCGTAATGGCTGAGAAGCTGGCCTGGCGCTTCTATCTTGTCCCCTTGGGGGCCAATCACCGGGCACTTCATTATCCGGGTCAGCATCTCCGCTGTTACAGGGCCTGGCCTTAGGAGCCTGATCAAATCCGTCTCCGGCGCGACAATGGTCGATTCCAGGCCATGCTCGGTTGGACCTGCATCCAATATCAGGGGAATCCGCCCGCCAAGGCTCGCCATCACATGTTCCGCGCGCCTCGGGCTGATCGCACCGCTGGCATTGGCCGAAGGCGCGGCAAGGGGGCGGCCGCTTTCCCGAATCAGCGCCTGCATCGCTCCATGGTGCGGATAACGCAGGGCGATGGTCGGAAGACCTGCGGTCACCAGCGAGGCGATCCCGCTCTCTTCCTGCAAGGGCAGCACGAGCGTAAGGGGGCCCGGCCAGAAGCGTCCGGCCAATTCCTCCGCTAGTGGTGAGAAGCGGGCGATCCGCCGGGCCATGTCCATGCTCGCGATATGAACGATCAGGGGATTGAAGCTCGGCCTTCCCTTCGCCGCATAAATGCGGGCAACCGCTTCAGGGCTGGTGGCGTCTGCGGCCAGTCCGTAAACCGTTTCGGTGGGCACGGCCACTGCCTGCCCCTCCCGGATCAACGCTGCAGCTTGTTCGAGCGCGGCCCTGCCATGGAGGAGGATTTTGGTCTGGAAGGGCGGTTTTGCGCTGCTCACAGCCCGGCGCTATAGCTGTCTGGAATCAAGCGTGAAAGCGCAAAAGCATCAAGAGGACACCAGCCATGGACTATAAGGCCCCTATCCCTGAGCAGTGTTTCGTCCTTGATCATGTGACCGGTATCGCAGAGCTTGCCAGCCACAATGCGTTCGCCGCCGCCACCCCGGAGATGGTGGACGCCATCGTCGAAGGGATCGCGCAGTTCGCGGAAGGCGAATATGCTCCCTTGAATCGCATTGGCGACCAGGAAGGCGCCAAATGGAGGGACGGGAAGGTTGCCCTGCCCGCCGGATTTCGCGAAGCCTATCGCGCCTTTGTCGCCAATGGCTGGGGCAGCATCAATGGGCCGGAGGCCTTTGGCGGGCAGGGGCTGCCATTCTCGCTATTTTCGCTGGTGATGGAGGATCTGGGCAGCGCAAACCTGGCCTTTTCGCTGGTCAACATGCTGACACCCGGCGCGATCGAGGCGCTGATGGCGCATGGTTCGGCGCAGCAGCAGGCCAAATGGCTGCCAAAGCTGGTGAGCGGCGAATGGACGGGTACGATGAACCTCACTGAGGCGCAGGCGGGATCGGATGTGGGGGCGCTCCGAACCATGGCGACGCCGCTTGGCGATGGCACTTATCGGATAAAGGGGCAGAAGATCTTCATCACCTTCGGCGAACATGACCTGACGGACAATATTGTCCATCTGGTGCTCGCCCGAACCCCCGGAGCGCCAGTAGGCACCAAGGGCATTTCGCTCTTCCTGGTCCCCAAATATCGTGTGAAGGACGATGGCAGCCTTGGGGCGCTCAATGATCTCCATTGCGCCTCCATTGAACATAAGATGGGCATCCATGCCTCTCCCACCTGCGTCATGTCCTATGGCGATCATGACGATTGCATCGGCGAACTGGTAGGGGAAGAAATGAGGGGCATGAAGGCGATGTTCACGATGATGAACCAGGCTCGCCTCAATGTCGGGAATCAAGGTGTCCAGATCGCCGAGCGCGCGACGCAACAGGCGCTGGCCTATGCCGCCGAGCGAATCCAGTCGGCGCTGGCAGACGGGAGTTCCGCAGGTCCCGCCGCCATCATTGAGCATCCAGACGTCAGGCGCATGCTGCTGCGGATGAAGGCCCAAACGCAGGCGGCCCGGGCGCTGGTTTATTATGCGGCCGGGCAAGTGGACCGGGCGCATCTTGGGGCGGCCGGAGCGAGAAAACGCCTGGACCTGATCACGCCGCTGGCGAAAGCTCATGGCACCGATCTTGGCTGCGAAGTGGCGTCGCTTGGCGTGCAGGTCCACGGCGGCATGGGCTTTATCGAAGAAACGGGAGCGGCTCAGCATTACCGGGATGTACGGATCGCTCCCATCTATGAAGGCACCAACGGCATTCAGGCGGCGGACCTTGTTGGACGCAAGCTGACGGGCGACGGCGGAGAGGCATTGAATAGCCTGCTTGCCGACATTCGCGGCGAGAGCGCTGGGGAAGGTCTGTTGGCGCTTTGCGATGCGATCAAGGATGTGGCGGGCTGGATGCTGAATGCGCCGGTCAACGACCGGCTCGCGGGGAGCTATCCGTTCCTTACAATGGTTTCGGTTGCGGTCTGCGGCTGGCTGATGGAACGGCAGGGGAGGATTGCTGCTGGCATGCTGGCGCGGGGGGAGGGTGATCCAGGGTTCCTGAAGGCCAAGCAGGTGACGGCCCGCTATTATGGGGAGCAGATCGTGCCCGAGGCGCTGGGGCTGAAGGCGCAGGCCATGGCGGGGGCCGGACTGCTTTACGAGCTGAGCGGCGAGGAGTTGGCGTCGCGCTGACCTGTGCGGCGCCTGGCCCTCTAGCATCAGCTTTGCCATCTGCTAAACCGCCATCCATGACCGACAAGCTTCTTTCCCGCATTGCCGAAGCGCTGGATCGCCTTGCGCCTCCGTTACCTGCGCCCGCCGACCTTTCGGCTTTTCCCGCTTATCTGTGGGATGGAAGCCTCATTCAGCCGGTTCCGGCCTTTGCCCCCATAGCCTATGATCTGCTGACCGGCATCGACGCGCAAAAGGTGCAATTGCTGGAAAACAGCCGCCGGCTCGCGTTGGGCCATGCCGCCCATGACGTACTGCTCTGGGGCGCTCGCGGGACGGGCAAGTCGGCGAGCGTGTCTTCCGTCGTCGGCAAGTTGCAGGCGGAAGGACAGGACATCGCGCTTGTCCAGTTCGCGACCGACCGGCTCAAGAGCCTGCCTGACCTGTTTTCGATCCTCAGGGGAACGTCGCGGCCGTTTATCCTGTTTATCGACGATCTTGGCTTTGATGATGTGGGTGGCGACGCGCGCGCTTTCCGCTCGCTGCTGCAAGGTTCGGCGACGGCCCGGCTCGACAATGTACGGCTGTATGTCACGTCCAACCGCCGCCATATCGTCCCCCGCAACATGGGCGAGCAGGACGATCCCATCAACAAGCGGGACGTGGTCGACGACAAGATGGCGCTGTCCGACCGCTTTGGCCTCAGCCTTGGTTTCCACAATATCGATCAGGACGCCTATCTCGCGATCGTTTCCGGCTATGCGGCGTATTATGGCCTGCCGTTCGACGCGCAGGAGGCGGTTCAGTGGGCGACGGTGCGGGGCAGCCGTTCCGGGCGTGTCGCCTGGCAATATGTGGTGGAGCTTGCCGGAAGGGCAGGACTCCGAATTTAGGGAGGGCGATGCAGCTTGTTGCCCTTTTCCCCGCCCGCAAGTAAAGCGCCACCATCATGACAAAGCCGCTGATCATTGCCATCCCCAAGGGGCGCATCCTCGACGAGGCGTTGCCCCTGCTCGCGCGTGTCGGGATTGAGCCGGAGGCGGACTTTCACAACAAGCATAGCCGCGCGCTCCAATTCGCCACCAATCAAAAGAATATCTCCATCATCCGCGTGCGCGCCTTCGATGTGGCGACCTTTGTCGCCCATGGGGCGGCCCAGATCGGGATAGTGGGCTCCGATGTGGTGGAGGAGTTCAACTATTCCGAGCTTTATGCCCCCGTCGACCTGGATATCGGCCATTGCCGGCTGTCGGTCGCCGAACCCAAGGATCTGGCAGCCGAGGACGAACGCGCCATGAGCCATGTGCGCGTCGCCACCAAATATCCCAGCCTCACCCGCCGCCATTTCGAACGGCAGGGCATTCAGGCGGAATGCGTGAAGCTGAACGGCGCGATGGAGCTTGCCCCTTCGCTCGGACTTTCGCGGCGCATTGTCGATCTTGTCTCGTCTGGCGCGACGCTCAAGGCCAATGGCCTGGTGGAAACGAGCATCATCATGCAGATTTCGGCCCGTCTTGTCGTCAACCGCGCCGCCTTCAAGATGCGCTCGGGCGAACTGGTGCCGCTGGTGGAGGCTTTCCGCAAGGCTGTGGAGACGCGCGATGCGGCTTGATGCGGAAGCGCGCTCCTGCGGAAGCCAGTTCCCTTCTCTTCGGTCGTCCCTGCCTGCGCAGGGACGACCGAAGAGGGGGAGGGCGAACATATGACCCTCCGCCTGTCCACCCGCGACGCGGGTTTTGCCGAAGCCTTCACCGTGCTGGTCAATGCCCGGCGCGAAGCTGACGAGGATGTTTCGCGCGACGTCTCGGCCATTTTGAGGCGTGTTCGTGACGAGGGGGACGCCGCGCTCGCCGATTATACCCACCGGTTCGACCACCACGACCTGAATGTTACCGGCTGGGCCGTGACGGCGGCTGAACGGAAGACTGCGCTTGCAGGACTTTCCAGCGAGCTCCGCACCGCTCTGGAACTCGCGGCCGAGCGTATCGCCGCCTATCATGAGAAGCAGAAGCCGCAGGATAGCGACAGCACCGATGGGGCAGGGGTTCGCCTGGGCGCCCGCTGGCGGGCCGTCGATGCGGCGGGCCTTTATGTGCCGGGTGGCCGCGCGGCTTATCCGAGTTCGCTGCTGATGAACGCCATCCCCGCCAAGGTTGCGGGGGTCGAGCGTATCGCAATGGTGACGCCGACGCCCCGGGGCGAGGTCAATCCGCTCGTCCTGGCCGCTGCCGAGATTGCCGGGATCGAGGAAATCTGGCGTGTGGGCGGGGCGCAGGCGGTGGCTGCCCTTGCCTATGGCACTGGCCGTATCAGGCCGGTCGATGTCATTACCGGTCCAGGCAATGCCTGGGTGGCTGAAGCCAAGCGCCAGCTCTATGGTGTTGTTGGCATCGACATGGTCGCTGGTCCTTCCGAAATCGTCGTGGTGGCCGATGGGAAGAACGATCCCGAATGGACCGCTGCCGATCTGCTCAGCCAGTCGGAACATGATCCCACCAGCCAATCCATCCTGTTCACTGATGATGCGGCCTTCGCCGATGCAGTGGCGGCGGCGGTCGAGCGGCAGATTCCGCAGCTTTCGACCAGCGCTGTGGCCCGTGCAAGCTGGGACGCGAATGGCGCCATCATATTGGTGAAGGATCTGGAAGAGGCTCTTCCTCTGGTGGATCGCCTGGCGCCGGAGCATCTGGAACTGGCGGTTGACGACCCCGAGCCGCTCTTCGACCAGGTGCGGCACGCGGGCTCCGTGTTCATGGGCCGCATGACGCCTGAAGCGGTGGGGGACTATGTTGCGGGCCCCAACCATGTGTTGCCGACGGGCCGCCGTGCGCGCTTTTCCTCCGGGCTTTCAGTGCTGGACTTCATGAAGCGGACCAGCTTCCTGGCGTTGGACGAAGCGGCGATCGAAGTCATCGGACCTGCCGCTGTCGCGCTGGCGAAGGCGGAGGGGCTTCCGGCCCACGCGTCTTCGGTGGCGAAAAGATTGAAATAACCCGTTCGCACTGTGCTTGCCAAAGTGCTTATCTATTGAACAAGGGCTTCGACAGGCTCGGCCCCAACGGACAATGAATCACCGATGAAAGAACGCTCCAAATCCCGCTCTGCAGCCAGGCTGGCAGCCGTGCAGGCGCTTTACCAAAAGGATATGGAGGGCACGCCGCTGCCCGTCCTGCTGCACGAATTCCACCAGCACCGCCTGGGCAAGACCATTGAGGATGTGACCTATGTGGACGCCGAGCGCAGTTTCTTTGACGACGTCGTCGCCGGTGTCGACAAGCGCCGGGGGGAGATCGATACCCTCATAGAGGGGCGGCTTTCCAAGGACTGGGCCATGGCGCGCCTGGATAAGCCGATGCTCCAGATATTGCGGGCTGGCACCTACGAGCTGATGTCGCGGATCGATGTGCCTACCGGCACCGTCATCAGCGAATATGTCGATGTCGCCAAGGCCTTCTACGACAAGCGGGAAAGCGGCTTTGTGAATGGGTTGCTGGACGCGATCGCGAAAGAGGTAAGACGCTGAGGGCGTGTTGAGATTCAGGTGATGCCGGGCTGCAAATGGCGGCTTTCTGCGCTTCCGGTGCTCACCTACTGAAGTACGCTGCGCGCCGGTTCTCGAAATCCATCATTTTCGCCTCGGCCTGACCTGAATCTCAACACGCCATGGGGCTGGTGAGCAATTGTGCCATTTTTTCCGTCGTCCCTGCCCTTCGACTGCCCGCAGGGCGGGGCGCTCAGGATAAACTGCGGCTTTCGGCCGCAGGCAGGGACCCCGCTGCTTTTTGGCAGCGTTGTTGAAGAAAGCGGGGTCCCTGCCTGCGCAGGGACGACGGCTATTCTCTCTCTCTCTCTCTCTCGAAGGACCGATAGCCGCCACGGCATTGCCCGTGCTAGGCAGATTGCATGACCACTGAAACCGTCTTCATCGAAGCTCTCCGCGCCCTTGCGACGCATGATGCCGCCCGGGGCCTTCAGGACGACGCTGCGGTTCTTGAGATTGGCGGCGCTGCTCTCGTTCTTACGAGCGATACCATTGTCGCGGGCGTTCATTTCCTTCCCGCCGATCCGCCGGAGGACATTGGCTGGAAGCTGGCGGCCGTCAATCTTTCCGATCTCGCCGCCAAAGGCGCGCAGCCGCTCGCCTGCCTCATGAACTATGCACTTACCGGCGATGACGACTGGGACCGGCGCTTTCTCCTGGGCCTGAAGGAAGCGCTCGACCTTTATGGCATGCCCCTCATCGGGGGGGATACGGTCGCGATGCCGGAGGGAGCGCCCGGCGTCTTTACCCTGACGGCAATCGGCAAGGGGCCTGACTGCGGCGTTCCGTCGCGCAGCGGCGCGAAGGCGGGCGATATCCTGTGCGTAACCGGCACGGTCGGGGACGCCGGTCTTGGGCTGGAACTCGCAAAACGCGGCGAAAAGAGCCCACCCAATTGTCTGCGGGCCTATCGCCGGCCGCAGCCGCTGGTGCAGGAGGGGCAGCTATTGGCGCCGCTGGTACGTGCAATGATGGATGTCTCGGACGGCGTGCTGATAGACGCGGCTCGCATGGCCGCCGCCAGTGCCGTGGCTGTCGAGATATCGCTGGACCGGCTGCCGCTCTCTCAAGCGCTTCTGTCCAGTGGTCAGGATGATCTGCAGCTTCGCACCGCGGCGGCCACCGCGGGCGATGATTATCAGCTTCTTTTAGCGGTCCCGCCTGGAACCCCCCTGCCGCTGCCCGTGACCATTATAGGCCGATTTGCGGAAGGGCAGGGGCTAAGTCTTTTGAATGGCAGGACTTTGGTTCCGCTGCCATCGCGGCTTGGCTATCTGCACGGCTGACGCTTGCATAAATTGCAGCAATATTATTAGCAGCTTGACCTTATTCCCCTGACCTATACGTTCCCCGCTGTCATTCCGGGCGTTTTCCCGGCGTTCCGGATCGTAACAACAGGGAGAGGGAACTGATATGACGATTGCGACAATCGCCATAGGGTGCGGCCTGCTGGCCGTGCTCTACGGGCTTTTTACCAGCCGGCAAGTGCTGAACGCCTCGCCGGGCAATGAAAAAATGCAGGAAATAGCAGGCGCCATTCAGGAAGGGGCAAAGGCCTATCTGGGGCGTCAATACAGGACGATCGCCATTGTCGGCGTGGTGGTTGCAATCGCCATCTTTTACTTTCTTGGGGCGGTATCGGCCCTGGGCTTTGTCATAGGCGCGGTCCTTTCAGGCGCGGCGGGCTATATCGGCATGAACATTTCGGTTCGCGCCAATGTGCGCACGGCGGAGGCCGCACGGGTGACACTGCAAAGCGGTCTGACGGTCGCTTTCCGGGCTGGCGCGGTCACGGGGCTGCTGGTCGCCGGGCTCGCCTTGCTCGCGATTTCGGTCTTCTTCTGGTATCTGATCGGCCCGGCTGGCCTTACGGTCAAGGATCGCACGGTCATCGATGCGCTTGTGGCTCTGGCCTTTGGCGGATCGCTGATTTCGATCTTCGCCCGGCTTGGCGGCGGCATCTTCACCAAGGCGGCGGACGTGGGCGCTGACCTGGTCGGCAAGGTGGAAGCCGGTATTCCCGAGGACGATCCCCGCAATCCCGCAGTGATTGCGGACAATGTTGGCGACAATGTCGGCGATTGCGCCGGCATGGCCGCCGACCTTTTTGAAACCTATGTGGTGACGGTTGGCGCTACTATGGTGCTGACGGCGCTGCTGGTCGACACCGGCGTTGCCGAGCTGACCCAGCTTATGAGCCTGCCGCTGGTGGTGGGCGGCGTGTGTATCATCACCTCGATCATCGGCACCTATTTCGTGCGGCTGGGCTCGAGCCAGTCGATCATGGGCGCGCTTTACAAGGGCTTTCTGACGACAGCGATCCTTTCCATTCCGGCGCTTTATTATGTCACCTGGCGCACGCTGGGTGATCTTGATGCGCCGATCGGCAGCGATCTGGGCGGCGAGGGCGGCTTTACCGGCATGGACCTGTTCTGGTCGATGATGGTGGGCCTGGGTGTCACCGGCCTTATCGTCTGGATCACGGAATATTATACGGGCACCAATTTCCGGCCCGTGCGGTCCATCGCTCAGGCTTCGGTGACCGGCCATGGCACGAATGTGATCCAGGGCCTCGCGGTTTCGCTCGAATCCACGGCGCTCCCGACACTCGTCATCTGCGTCGGGATCGTCATCAGCTATTCGCTCGCCGGCCTCATCGGCATTGCATTTGCTGCAACGGCGATGCTGGCGCTCGCTGGCATGGTGGTGGCGCTGGACGCCTATGGTCCGGTCACTGACAATGCAGGCGGCATCGCAGAAATGGCGGGGCTGGAGGATGATGTCCGCACCCGTACCGATGCGCTGGATGCAGTAGGCAACACGACGAAGGCGGTCACCAAGGGCTATGCCATCGGCTCGGCCGGGCTTGCTGCGCTGGTGCTTTTCGGCGCCTATACGGAGGACCTGCAATTCTTCAGCACTGATCTGGGTCTTACCGAGCCGGTTGATTTCAGCCTGTCGAATCCGTTCGTCATCGTTGGCCTGCTTCTCGGGGCGTTGCTGCCCTATCTGTTCGGCGCGCTCGGCATGACGGCGGTCGGCCGCGCTGCCGGAGCGGTGGTGGAGGAAGTCCGCTCGCAGTTCCGCGACAATCCGGGGATCATGGCAGGCACCAGCCGCCCCAATTATGGCCGCACGGTCGACCTGGTCACCAAGGCCGCAATCCGGGAGATGATCCTGCCGTCGTTGCTGCCGGTATTCACCCCTATCGTGGTTTATTTCGTGATCGCCGCAGTGGCGGGACCGGCCAATGGCTTCGCCGCCCTTGGCGCACTGCTCCTGGGGGTGATCGTCTCCGGCCTGTTTGTCGCCATCTCCATGACCAGCGGCGGCGGGGCATGGGACAATGCGAAGAAATTCATTGAGGATGGCAATCACGGCGGCAAGGGATCGGACGCCCATAAGGCCGCTGTCACCGGCGACACTGTGGGCGATCCCTACAAGGACACCGCGGGTCCGGCGGTCAATCCGATGATCAAAATCACCAATATCGTGGCGCTGCTCCTGCTCGCGGCGCTCGCCCATGGGACCATGTGAATGAACTTCCGCCCGGTGCGGGGCCTGGGCCCTGCACTGGGCACGTTCTCCATCCATTGCGGCAGGCCGTCACACAGGCTAAATAGTTCCCCGTCCGTCTCGCACGCTTGGGAGAACCGAGTTGACCCAGAGCCTGCATCCCGACCTCAGCTACATCAGCTATGAGGATTTCCTGAACGACGTTCACGGGATCATTGCGGCGGTGCGCGATGATCGCTGGCAGCCCGGTTTCGTGGTCGGGATAGGCCGGGGCGGCCTGGCCCCCGCGGTCTTCATCTCCCATGGCATGAAGGTGCCGATGCTGTCGGTCGACCATAGCGCCAAGGTCGCGGACTTTGCCGATGAACTGCTGGAAAGGCTGGCGCGTCTCGCCACCAATGGCAACCGGCTGCTCTTCGTGGACGATATCAACGACAGCGGATCGACGCTGCTTTACATCCGGAACATGCTCGAAGGATTTGGCGCGGACGCCGGCAGCATCCGCTATGCCGTGCTCATCAACAACAGCCGCTCGCGCGCGAAGGTGGATTATTGGTCGCGGGAAATCGATCGCGGCAGTGACAAACGCTGGTTCGTTTTTCCCTGGGAAGCCATGGCCGCAGCGGAAACGCTGATCGGCGAAGCCAATGAGGTGCCCGAGCGGTTGGCTTGAGGTGCGATAATTCCCATTGCGCCAAAAAGAGAAGCGGGGTCCCTGCCTGCGCAGGGACGACGGACGGTTTTGCGGAGGGACAACGGGCGGTTTATTGAACGGCAGCAATCGCTCCAACAGCTAGGCCGTTCGCGGCCCCCTTCCGCAGGGGGCAGGGGGGATAGTCCTAATTGACCCCCTCCCGCCATCCCTGTATATGAGCGGCGCAACATGGGCGGTCCTCGCGGGACCGCCTTTTTTGCTTTGTTTCAAACGCTCAGCCCCAAGAAAGGGAAGGCTCATGTCGATCACGCCGCTCATGCCTGTTTACCCCCGGTGCGATGTGCGTCCGGTGCGAGGCGAGGGCTGCCATCTGATCGGCGAGCGCGGCGAGCGCTATCTGGATTTTGCCAGCGGCATTGCGGTCAACATTTTGGGCCATGGTCATCCGCAACTGGTGAAAACCATTCAGGACCAGGCGGCGACGCTGATGCACACCTCCAATCTCTATGGCATGCCATTAGGGGAAAAGCTCGCGCAGCGGCTGGTGGACACCACCTTCGCCGACACGGTGTTCTTCACGAACAGCGGGGCGGAGGCGCTGGAATGCGCGATCAAGACCGCGCGCCGCTACCATTATGCGAGCGGCAATCCGCAGAAGTACAAGCTCATCACCTTCTCCAACGCCTTTCACGGGCGGACGCTCGGCACCATTTCGGCGACCGATCAGCCCAAGATGCGCGACGGCTTTGAGCCGCTTTTGCCCGGCTTTCAGGTGGTGAAGTTCAACGATCTCGAAGCCGCGCTGGCTGCTGTGGACGGCCAGACTGCGGGCTTCCTGCTGGAACCGGTGCAGGGCGAAGGCGGGATCCTGCCGGCCACGACCGACTTCCTCAAGGGATTGCGCCAGGTTTGCGATGAAAAGGACCTGCTGCTCATTTTCGACGAGGTGCAATGCGGTGTCATGCGCACCGGCACCTTCTTCGCTTATGAGCAATATGGCGTGCTGCCCGATATCATGGCCATCGCCAAGGGCATCGGCGGCGGCTTTCCGCTCGGCGCATGCCTTGCCACGGAGAATGCCGCCAAGGGCATGGTCTTTGGCACCCATGGTTCCACCTATGGCGGCAACCCGCTCGCCATGGCGGTGGGAAACACGGTGCTTGATGTGATCCTGGAGCCTAGCTTCAAGGAACATGTGCAGAAAATGGGCGAGCGCCTGCGCGCCAGCCTGGAGCAACTGATCCCCAATCATGACGAGCTGTTCGAAAGCGTGCGGGGAATGGGCCTGATGCTTGGCATCAGGATGAAAACCGACAGCCGCGCCTTCGTCGCTCATTTGCGTGACAAGCACGGTCTGCTGACGGTGGCGGGCGGCGACAATGTCGTGCGCATCCTGCCGCCGCTGATCATTGATGAGAGCCATATCGCCGAATGCATCGAGAAGCTTTCGGCGGGGGCGAAGGATTTTGAGGTTCCGGCCTCTTGATTGTCCATCCGTTCATGCCGGGCCGGTCGAAGCATGTCTCTTCTCCAGAAGACAAGGGCTTCGACTGGTCCGGCTCGAACGGCCGGTAGGAAATCGCAGATGACAAGACATTTCCTGAATCTTTCCGACGCGGGCGGCGACGCCATTGCCGCCATGCTGAACGATGCGCTGGACCGGAAGGCAAAGCGCAAGGATTGGCCAAAGGGCGCAGCGGACGCCGATGAGCCGCTCGCCGGACATGTGCTGGGCATGATCTTCGAGAAGAACTCGACGCGCACCCGTGTCTCCTTCGACATGGCGATCCGGCAACTCGGCGGCACCAGCATTGTCATGGAGGGCGGCTCCATGCAGTTGGGGCGGGGCGAGACCATCGCAGATACGGCGCGCGTCCTATCCCGCTATGTCGATGCCATCATGATCCGCACGGACGATCATCAGAAGATCGAGGAATTGGCGCAGCACGCTTCTGTCCCGGTCATCAATGGCCTCACCGACCTGTCGCATCCCTGTCAGATCATGGCCGATCTTCTGACCGTCATTGAACATGGCAAGGCGCTGCCGGGGTCGGAATGGGCATGGCTTGGGGACGGCAACAACGTCCTCCACTCGGTCATCGAGGCGGCGGGACTGATGAGGTTCAATGTTCGCGTCGCCTGTCCCGAAGGCTATGAGCCCAATCCCTTCTTCGCTGCTGAGGCCGTGAAGATGGGGGCCAATGTGCATATGATCCAGGACCCGCAAGAGGCGGTGCGCGGCGCCGATATCGTGGTTACGGACACCTGGATTTCGATGGGGCAGGCACATGCCGAGGAAAAGCTGAAGGCCATGATGCCCTATCAGGTGACCGAAGAATTGATGGCGCTCGCCAAGCCCGACGCAAAATTCCTCCATTGCCTGCCCGCTCATCGTGGGGAAGAGGTAACGGATGCCGTGATCGACGGCCCGCAGTCGGTGATCTGGGACGAAGCGGAAAATCGCCTGCATGCGCAGAAGTCCGTTCTGCTCTGGGCGATGGGACAGCTTGGTTGAGATTTCGCTGACGCACCCTATCTCCATCCCCATTCGCGTTGAACGAAGACACGACACGCTGTCCTGCATTGACGTCCCTGGCTGCGCTCGGGACGAACGGAGTTGAACTTGTTATCCCCCGATCTTGACCGCGCCCTTGGCTTCACCATCACATCCCGCCATGCGCGGGGACGGCTTGTGAGGCTGGGCCCGGTGATGGACCAGGTGCTCTCGGCGCATGCCTATCCACCAGTGATTGAAAGATTGCTTGGCGAGGCGCTGGCGCTCACAGCGCTGCTTGGCACCACGCTCAAGGATGCGGGCGGGCAGCTTACCATTCAGGCCCAGACCGAAAATGGCGTCGTCGAGCTTCTTGTCTGCGACTATAAGGCAGGCGAACTTCGCGGCTATGTGAAGTTCGACGAGGACCGCCTTGCCGAGCAGCCGTCCGATCCGACGCTGTTCGCCCTGTTCGGCAAAGGCTATCTGGCCATTACTTTCGATCAGGCGGTGTCCGGGGAACGTTATCAGGGGATCGTTCCGCTGGAAGGGGCTTCGCTTGCGGCGGCGGCGGAGCATTATTTCAGCCAGTCCGAGCAGATACCGAGTTTCGTGCGCATCGCCGTGCGGCACGATCCGGGCGAAGGGTGCATTGCGGCCGGCCTTCTTCTCCAGCATCTGCCGGAGGGCGAAGAGGGCAGGGAGCGCCTGCATGTGCGCATGGATCACCCCGAATGGGAGCATGTCCATGCCCTGGCGGCAACTGTCAGCGACGATGAACTGACCGATGGCGGCTTGCCGCTGGAAGATCTTGTCTGGCGCCTCTTCCATGAGGAGGATGAGGTTCGTGTGCTGACACCTGTATCGTTGCAGCGGGGCTGCCGCTGCAACATCGAGCATATCCGCGACGTGATCGGACGGTTCCCCGCCGATCAGCGCGGGGAAATGGCGGATGAGGGTGGCATGATCAATGTGGACTGCGCTTTTTGTTCGCGGATTTTCGAGGTGAACGCGCACAGCTTGCGGAATTGAGCGGAGCGCTTCCCACCTGAATCATTCCGTTCCTGTCGAGCGAAGTCGAGACACGCTTGCGCTGGTCCAGCGTCCCTCGACTGCGCTCGGGACGAGCGGGTTTCTGGAGAAACCTTGTTTTTCGTGATTTCCGAGTCAGCAGGTGATTCCACCTGCTTCGAAATCACTCTATCGGCGCCTCACTTCCCCTGTTCCGCCCTTTGTTCCTGCTGGACCAGGATGGCGGCATCTTTCGCCTGCAAGGGGTCGCCCCGGCCATCGATATGCCCTTCAGGATCAGGGTGGATCAGTATCTCCACGCCGGGAAATTCAGGGCGGAGCCGTGCCTCTATTTCGTCCATGACGCGATGAGCCTCACGAATGGTCATGGAAGGACTTACCCAGATATGAAATTGAGCGAAGTCGTGCATGCCGCTGGTGCGGGTGCGAAGATCGTGGATGCCCACCACCAAAGGATGGCGGCCCGCCACCTGAATGAAGCGCTGGCGCCGCTCCAATGGCCATTCCTTGTCCATCAGTTGATCGACGGCAGTATTGGACGCGCGGAAGGCGCTCCAGGCGAGCCATAATGCGATGCCAATGCCGAAGAGCGCGTCGGCACCAGTTAGGCCGAGATACTGGTCCATGGCCAGCGCGGCGATCACTGAAAGATTGAGAAACAGGTCCGACTGGTAGTGGAGATGATCCGTGCCGATCGCGACTGAATGGGTCTGGCGGATCACATGGCGCTGATAGGCGAGGAGGCCGAGCGTCGCCGCAATGGCGATCAGCGATACGCCGATGCCATATTCCGCATTGACCGTGGCTTCACCGCCGCCAAGACGCTCGACCGCGCGAAGAGCTATGCCAAAGGCGGCGACGATGATCAGCGTGACCTGAAAGAGAGCGACCAGAGCCTCTGCCTTGCCATGGCCGAAGCGATGCAGCCGGTCGGCGGGCTGGGCAGCGAAACGGACTCCGAACAGAGTGATCAGGCTGGCCACCAGATCAAGGCCCGTGTCGGCCAGCGAACCCAGCATTGCCACTGATCCCGTCGACCAGGCAGCATAGCCTTTCAGCGAAAGTAGAAACAGGGCAACGGCTACGCTGGCGAGCGCTGCCCGTGACGTGAGGCCGCCGTGCAGGGCGTGCGGATCATGCGGCGCGACTGCCTCCGGCGCGGTCATGGATAAAGCAGGCTTTCCACCCAGCCATCTCCCTCGCGGACGAAAAGATGCCGCTCATGAAGGCGATGTTCGCGATCGCGCCAGAATTCGATTCGTTCCGGGATGACGCGGAAACCGGACCAGTGGGGCGGGCGAGGGACGGCCCGGCCTTCAAAACGCGCCCGCACTTCTTCATAGCGCCGCTCGAAGGTTTCGCGGCTCTCCAACGGGCGTGACTGATCGGAGGCCCAGGCCCCCAACTGCGAATCCCGGCTGCGCGTGGCGAAATAGGCGTCGCCTTCCTCCGGGCTCACCGTTTCCACCGGCCCTTCGATACGGACCTGCCGCCGCAACGATTTCCAGTGGAACAGCAGGGCCGCATAAGGATTGGCGAAGAGGTCGGCGGCCTTGCGCCCCTCATAATTGGTATAGAAGACAAAGCCGGCGGGGCCGTGTCCCTTCAGGAGCACCATGCGCACGGATGACCGCCCTTGCGCATCCGCTGTGGCAAGCGCCATGGCGTTGCTGTCGTTTATCTCGCTCAGGCGAGCTTCGTCATACCAGCTATCGAAAAGGGCGAAGGGGTCGTTCGTCATCGTCTCTATATAAGAATGCTGAAGAAAAAGGCATAATCTCTCTAGACTCTTTGCCCTTGGCTTGTCGAAGGGCTTTTTTTGTTCCTATGCTGATGCAAAGGAGAAGCGGGCTTGGACAGGCTCAGCCGGAACGGGTTGAAGGGAGGCGTCCAGATTGCCAAATGGTTCCCGAACGAAATATTCCTACGCATAAAGGCAATAAATGGCTGATCCATACACGACATTGGGGGTGGCGCGGAATGCGAGCGAGGCCGATATCAAGAAGGCCTATCGCAAGCTCGCCAAGGAGCTGCATCCCGATCGCAACGCGGACAACCCCAACGCTGCGGAGAAATTCGCCTCTGTCACCCATGCCTATGACCTGCTGACCGACAAGGACAAGCGGGCCCAGTTCGATCGGGGAGAGATCGACGCGGATGGCAATCCCACTGCACCCTTCGGCTTTGGCGGCGGGCGCGGCGGCGGCTTCCGGTCTTCGTCCGGTCCGGGCGGAGGCAATTTCGAGTTCAATACGGATGGCGCGGACTTCGGCGACATCTTTGAGGGTCTTTTCGGCGGTGGCCGCCGCGGGGGTGGCGGCTTTGCCGGCTTCGGGCGGCAGGCTCCGCCACAGAAGGGTGCCAATGTAGCTTATCGGCTGGCCGTGGATTTCGTCGATGCGGCAAAGCTCGCTCCGCAGCGCATCACCCTGCAGGACGGCAAGACCATTGATCTGAAGCTCCCCAACGGAGTGGAGGACGGCACACAGATGCGGCTGTCGGGCAAGGGACAGCCGGGCCCAGCAGGCGCGGGTGATGCGATCATCACCATTGAGGTGCGGCCACACCCCTTCTTCAAGCGGGAAGGCCATAATGTGCGGCTTGACCTGCCGATCACGCTGGATGAGGCGGTTCATGGCGGCAAGGTGAAGGTGCCAACGGTGGACGGCCCCGTGATGCTGGGCGTTCCGGGCGGCAGTTCGTCAGGAAAGACGCTGCGCCTGAAGGGCAAGGGGTTTCATGATCGTCAAGGTGTCCGCGGCGACCAGCTTGTCACGCTGATCGTGGATGTGCCCGCCGACGATGCGCGGCTCAAAACTTTTCTTGAAGGCTGGAGGGACCCGCGCAACGTGCGCGCGAGTTTGGGGGTTTGAACCTCGCTCCTGCTTTTGCAGGAAAATGATAGCTTTAGGCGGGACATCCTGATGGCCAATTCCTCCCCGCAATCGCCCGAAGCCCGCCGGAAGCGGTTGCAAGAAGTGCGGATGCGGGTGAGGAAGGCCATTCCCAGACCCGGCTCCTATCCCTTCGAAGTGCTGAAACGGGTGGCGGTCGGCGTCTATAATGACGGCTTCATTCATGCCGGAAACCTCGCCTACCTTTCCTTGATGACGGTATTTCCCTTTTTCATAGTCGCCGTCGCGATCGCCAAGATATTCGGCCGGACGGCGGACGGTATGGCCAGCGTCGGCGCCTTCCTGCAAACCGTCCCGCCGAGCGTCGCTGATGTGCTGCGTCCCCCGATCATCGAAGCGCTGACGGCCCGCACCGGCAATCTCCTCTGGTTCGGCGCCATTGTCGGCCTGTGGACGACGGGCAGCCTGATCGAAACGCTGCGCGACATATTGCGGCGGGCCTATGGCACCAAAGGCGGCCGGGCATTTTGGGAATACCGTCTGGGGGCCATCGGCATCACTGTGCTTTCCGTGTTCGCGGTCATGTTCGCCTTCAGCATTCAAGTGATGCTGGTCGGTGTCGAACAAATCATGCGGACACTGTTCCCCTTCGCGGACCAGGCCATTGCGATCGTCACGGCGACCAAGCTGCTCCCCATGCTGGTGGTGGGCGGGGCGCTCTATTTCCTGTTCCTCTCGCTCACTCCGCGGGCGTACAAACCCAAGCAGTTCCCGAAATGGCCCGGAGCCGTGCTGACCGCAGTCTGGTGGTATGGGACGACAATGCTGCTGCCGCCAACGCTTTCGCTGCTTGGCGGTTATGACCTCACCTATGGCAGTCTTGCGGGCGTGATGATTGTGCTCATTTTTTTCTTTGTCATTGGGCTGGGCGTGGTAATTGGCGCGGAGCTAAACGCGGCCCTTGCCGAATTTCCGCAGGAGGAGGCGGAGGCAGAAGCAGCGATGGCACAGGCGAAAGATCGGGAGGTTTCGACGGAATGACGGGCTTGATGGCGGGTAAGCGCGGTCTGATCATGGGCTTGGCCAATGACAAGTCGCTGGCCTGGGGAATTTCGCGGCAATTGGCCGCGCAAGGCGCGCAGCTCGCTTTCTCCTACCAGGGGGAGGCATTGGAAAAGCGCGTGCGTCCGCTGGCCGCCGAACTCGGGTCCGACGATTTCCTGGTGGAATGCGATGTATCCGACATGGGGGCGCTGGATCGCGCTTTCGACACGATTGCCGAGCGCTGGCCGACGATCGATTTCGTGGTGCACGCCATCGGCTTTTCCGACAAGAACGAGCTGCGCGGCAAATATGTGGACACCAGCCTCGAAAATTTCCTGCTGACCATGAACATCTCCGCCTACAGCTTCGTCGCTGTGGCGAAGCGGGCAAGGGCAATGATGCCGGAGGGCGGAAGCCTGCTGACCTTGAGCTATTATGGCGCTGAAAAAGTCATTCCTCACTATAATGTGATGGGCGTCGCCAAGGCCGCACTGGAAACCTCCGTCAAATATCTCGCGGTGGACCTTGGGCCGGAGAAGATAAGGGTGAACGCCGTTTCAGCGGGCCCCATCAAGACGCTGGCGGCATCGGGCATCGGCGATTTCCGCTACATCATGAAATGGAACGAGTATAATTCCCCGCTGCGCCGCAATGTCACCATTGAGGATGTTGGGGGCGCCGGGCTCTACCTGCTGTCCGACCTCGCAAGCGGCGTTACGGGTGAGATCCACCATGTCGATGCGGGCTACAATGTCGTCGGCATGAAGGCAGAGGATGCACCGGACATCGCGCTGGAAAAATGAAATCCGAAGTCCGTTCGTCCCTAGCATAGTCGAGGGACGTGTCTCGACTTCGCTCGACACGAACGGGATAATGAATGTCCTTTAACATCTTCGGCCGCGTTTTTCGCTTTTCCACCTGGGGAGAGAGCCATGGCCCCGCCATCGGCGCGGTCGTGGACGGCTGCCCTCCGGGTCTGGCGCTGAGCGAAACCGACATTCAGCCCTGGCTCGACAAGCGCCGGCCCGGCACATCGCGCTTCACCACGCAGCGGCAGGAGCCGGATCAGGTGCGTATCCTTTCGGGGGTATTCGAAGGGAAGACCACCGGAACGCCGATCAGCCTGATGATTGAGAATGTGGACCAGCGCTCCAAGGACTATTCCGAAGTCGCCAAAGCCTATCGCCCCGGCCATGCCGATTATGCCTATGACGCCAAATATGGTTTCCGCGACTATCGCGGCGGCGGCCGTTCAAGCGCGCGGGAAACCGCAAGCCGCGTGGCCGCAGGTGCCGTGGCGCGGCTGGTGATCCCGGAAGTGCAGATCCTCGGCTATGTTACCGAGATTGGCGGCGATCCCATTGATTTTGCGAATTTCGATGAGGCAGAGATCGGGAACAATCCCTTTTTCTGCCCGGACGCGAAGGCCGCCGCCCGCTGGGAAAAGCTGGTCGATGCGGCGCGGAAGGATGGTTCGTCGCTGGGCGCAGTCGTGGAATGTATGGCGACCGGCGTGCCCGCAGGCTGGGGCGCCCCGCTTTATGCCAAGCTGGACAGCGAACTTGCCGCTGCCTGCATGAGCATCAACGCCGTAAAAGGCGTTGAGATTGGCGATGGCTTTGCCGCGGCGCGTCTGCGGGGCGAGGAAAATGCCGATCCGATGAGGCCGGGCGAAAATGGACCGGTCTTTGCCGCCAACCATGCGGGGGGAATCGCCGGGGGTATTTCCACGGGCCAGCCCGTCAAAGTGCGGGTGGCGTTCAAGCCCACCAGCTCGATCCTCATTCCAGTCGAAACCATCAGCCGCGAAGGGCAGGAAAGCGAGATCAGGACGAAGGGCCGTCATGACCCCTGTGTCGGGATACGCGGCGTGCCGGTTGTCGAAGCCATGATGGCGCTTGTGTTGGCCGATCAGAAGCTGCTCCACCGGGCACAGTGCGGGTAAGGAGTGGCGCTGCTGCCCTCGAGGCATCTTTGCATAAGTGGAAAGGTCATTCCCGCGAAAGCGGGGATGACGATATTCTGGAAGCTTCACGAAGGTCCTGCTTCCGCAGGAGCGTGGCGGATGAAGGGGAGATGCGTTGATGGCCGCCAGCACCTCAGCAACAGACAAAAAGGGCATTTCCCTGCAATGGCAAATGCTGATCGGTTTCCTTACCGGGCTGGTCCTGGGACTGATCGTCCATATAGGCGCCAGGGATGCAGAATGGGTTGGCACGGTCACCACCTATGTGACTGAACCTATTGGCCAGATCTTCCTGCGCCTGCTGTTCATGCTTGTGATCCCGCTGCTCTTTTCCGCGCTGGTGATCGGGATAGCGGAGATGGGAGAAATCCGGTCCTTGCGGCGAGTGGGCATCCGGACACTGATCTACACCCTGGTCGTGTCCAGCATCGCCGTGGCGGTCAGCCTGCTCGCCGTCAATCTTCTGCAGCCGGGCCAGGGCGTCGATCCGGCTATAGCGCGGCAACTGCTCGCCAATGCGGGGGACGGCGCAAAGGCGATCCTTGAGCGTTCGGGAGAAAGCCCGACCGGCATCGAGGCGCTGGTCAACATCGTGCCGTCCAATGTCGTCGCGGCTATGAGTGCCAATGACATATTGGCGGTCATGTTCTTCGCTCTTTTCTTCGGGATCGGGCTGGTGCTGGTGCAGACGCCCAACAGCCGTGCGCTCAAGGATATGATCGAGGGCGTCTTTGAAATTGCGATGCGGCTGATCGGGATCGTCATCCGCATGGCGCCGCTCGCCATCGCCTGTTTCATGTTCAATCTGGCCGCGCTGTTCGGCTGGGACCTGCTGGTGCGGCTTTCGGCCTATGTGGGCGTCGTGCTGCTGGCGCTTGGCATCCAGATGTTTCTGGTGTTCTCGGCCTTGCTGGTGGTGCTGGCGAAGAAATCGCCCCTGGCTTTCTTCAAGGAGGTGCAGGAGGCAGTTGTCATGGCCTTTGCCACGGCCTCGTCCAATGCCACCCTTCCGACTTCGCTCCGCGTCGCTGACACGCAGTTGAAGCTGCCCCCGAAAGTGTCGCGCTTTGTGCTGACCATTGGCGCTACCGCCAATCAGAACGGCACGGCCATGTTCGAGGGCGTCACCGTCATCTTTCTGGCGCAGTTCTTTGGTGTCGATCTGACGGCGGGCCAGCAACTGATGGTGATGCTGGTCTGCATTTTGGGCGGGATCGGCACAGCGGGCGTGCCTGCAGGATCATTGCCCGTGGTGGCGCTGATCCTGGGCATGGTTGGCGTCCCGCCAGAGGGGATCGGGCTGGTGCTGGGTGTGGACCGTTTCCTGGACATGTGCCGCACGACGCTGAACGTCACTGGTGACCTTGTGGCTGCCACGGTGATCGCGGCGGGGGAAAAGGACGAACATCCCGCACCGCCCATTTCTGATGGAGAAAGGATGGCGCGGCTGCCGGAGGTTTAGGGTACGGTGACGTCAAAGAGGCCGTTGCGAAAGACCTTTTACCGTCATCCCCGCGCAGGCGGGGATCCATCTCCTGGGCCGTCCGCTTGATTTTACGCCGGAAAATGGATTGCCGGCTTCGTGGGAATGACGAAAATCTTAGCGCATTTTTGCGATAATCATTAATAAAGACGGCGGCCGACCAACGTGCCCTTGGTCCCGTCTTTCACCAGATCGAAGGAGAAATTGGGCCATTTACGCCGCCAGCGCCGGGCCACCACCCGCTCGCCGGGGCGGGCTGCATCGTCCAGCAGGATGACGCCGCCGGGCGCGATCCGGTAGAACAGGACTTCCGCGGCGCCGCGGACAAAGGGGTGAACCGACCAGGGCGGACCGTCGATGATCAGCATGTCGATGGCTTCCGGCAGAGCCGAGAGCTGATACCAATAGCCCGGCCAATCGCCGGGGGAGGGGACGAGCGGCGCATGATGCATATCGGCGGTGAGGCTGTGCTCGCCAAGCCAGTCTTTCGTCGCTTCGACGAAATCCCCATGCTGGTCATAGCTATGCAAGGAGCCGCCGCCGAAAAGTTGCAGGGCGCGGGCGGTTACCAGACTGGATGCTCCCGAACCGAGCTCGACTACATTCCTGGGCTGACGGGTTTCGATAACGTCAACGATCAGCCGCAGCAGCGCCGTGTCGGCCTTCCAGCTACCAAGGTGCGGCAATGCGTCCTTTGGCAGGTCCAGCCGTTCCAGCAGGGCGGCCTTGTCCTTTTTCCGTCCCCCCGACAGGCTGCGCAAAAGCCACGGCCATCCTATTGCTCCGAAGGCCAGGACATGAAGCCAGTCCGCCACCGCTCTCGGAATAGGGTTGGCTTCCTCCACCATGTTGCGCGGTAATAGGCTGGTGGCTTCTCTGGATGTCATGCGCCAGAGATGGGATGAAACTCCATTTCGGGCAAGAAGAAATCCAGCAACTTACCTTAATCGGCGAACGGATCATGTACCAATATGGTGTCGTCCCGCTGCGGAGAAGTGGACACCAAAGTCACCGGACACTGGATCAGTTCCTCGATGCGGCGGATATATTTTATCGCCTGCGCGGGAAGTTCCGCCCAGCTCCGCGCGCCCGCGGTGGTTTCGTTCCAGCCTTCGATGCTTTCGTAAATCGGTTCCACCCGTGCCTGATCATTGGGATGCGGGGGCAGATAGTCATAGACCTTTCCGTCCAGCTTGTAGCCGGTGCAGATCTTGATCTCCTTCATCCCGTCCAGGATATCGAGCTTGGTAAGGGCGATGCCAGTGATGCCGCTGACTGCCGCCGACTGGCGCACCAGAACGGCATCGAACCAGCCGCACCGGCGCTTGCGGCCTGTGTTGACCCCAAATTCATGGCCCCGCGTGCCGAGCAGTTCCCCAATCTCATTGTCCTGTTCGGTCGGGAAAGGGCCCGATCCGACGCGCGTGGTATAGGCTTTGACGATGCCGAGCACGAAACCCACGCCGCGCGGTCCAAGCCCGGAGCCCGAGGATGCGGTGCCCGCCACCGTGTTGGAGGAGGTCACGAACGGATAGGTGCCGTGATCGACATCCAGCAGGACGCCCTGGGCGCCTTCGAACAGGATACGGTCGCCCCGCTTGCGCGCCTCATTGAGGGTCACCCAGACCGGCTTGGCATAGGGCAGGACGAAATCGGCAATGTCCTTGAGCTGTTCCATCAGCGCTTCGCGGTCGACCGGCGGTTCGCCGAACCCGGCGCGCAGGGCATCATGGTGCGCGCACAGACGATCCAGTTGCGGTCCGAGGTCTTGGAGATGAGCAAGGTCGCAGATGCGGATCGCGCGACGGCCGACCTTGTCCTCATAAGCGGGACCGATGCCCCGGCGGGTCGTCCCGATCTTGCCAGCGCCGCTCGCATCCTCCCGCATCGCGTCCAGATCGCGGTGGATCGGCAGGATCAGTGGCGCGGTCTCGGCGACATGCAGAACCTCCGGTGTAATCGTGATTCCCTGGCCGGCGATCTTCTGCACTTCGTCACGGAAATGCCAGGGATCGAATACGACCCCGTTGCCGATGACCGAAAGGGTGCCACGCACCACGCCGGATGGCAGCAGCGCCAGCTTATAGGTGTTGTTGCCGACCACCAGCGTGTGCCCGGCATTATGGCCACCCTGGAAGCGAACGACGCAGTCGGCGCGTTCCGCCAGCCAGTCGACAATCTTGCCCTTGCCCTCATCGCCCCACTGGGCGCCGATAACCGTAACATTGGCCAATTTCAGGAATCCTTTGCGGCAAACAGGGCCGTCTTTAGCGTCTTCGCTCCGGGAGGCAAGCCACCGTTCAGTTTGCCTTTGCTAAATAAGGTTTCAGGCCTGAAAATGGAGCCATGCCCGTGCGACTCCTCGCTCCGATCATCTTTTCCCTGGCGGCGGCAGTGCCCGCGGCATGGGAGGAGAAGGAGCCGCCGGCCCAGGAATATGAATATGGCGCGGACGCCAGTCAAAAGCTGGACCTCTGGCGAGGACGGGGCAAAAGCGCGCCGGTCATTCTCTATATCCATGGCGGGGGCTGGTCCCAGGGTGACAAGGAGCATGATGCGCTTCAGAAGGCCGCGCATTATGGACAGATGGGCTATGCCTTTGCCTCGATGAACTATCGCCTGGTTCCGCAGGCCACGGTGGAGCAGCAGGTGGCTGATGTGGCAAGCGCGATCGCATGGCTGCGCGCTCAGTCCCGCCCGCTTGGTATAAACAAGGGCAGGATCATCCTGATGGGTCATAGTGCGGGTGCGCATCTGGCGGCGCTGGTCGCTACTGATCCTGTTTATCTGAAGAATGCAGGGCTATCGATGAAGGCGATTGCTGGCGTCGTGCTTCTGGACGGTGCCGCCTATCATGTGCCTTCCCAGCTTGGTGTCGGCAATGCGGACATGCAGCGTTTGCGGAGCATTGCCTTTGGCGGGGATGTGGCAAGGCAGATGCGGCTTTCGCCGGTGAGTCACGCGGCCAGGCCCAATGCCGGGCCTTTCCTCCTCCTGCATGTGAACAATCCGAGCACCATCGCACAATCCAGGGGATTGGCGGCGCTGCTGCGAAAGGCCGGGACCAAGGTGACGATCGACATGATCCCGAACAGCGATCATATGCGGCTCAACCGCCATTTGGGCGATGAGGGGGACAGGGCGACGGAACTGGTGGATCAATTCCTGGCCACGGCGGTGCCGTAGGGTTTCAGCCCTTGAGCGGTACCGGCCGCTGACCCTGAAGGACATGGGTACAGCCCAGCGCGGCGCCGTTGTCACTGGCCGAAAGGGCAGCGACGGTCCGCCATCCTTCCCTGCGCAATTCAGCCGCCTTGGACGCGTCATGGCCAAGCGGCAGGAACAGCCGCATGCTTTCCTCGCGGGCAAAGCCGGCGTCGATCAAGGGATCGGGATAGAGCGAAAAGCCGATGGCGGGTTCTTCCTGGCCGTCGGGGTGCGTGATCATATAGGTCCCGCCGCGGCCGACTTCCCCGACAAAGCCCTCGGCGAACAGGGAGAAGCCGAACCAGGTCTGATATTCGAAGCCGTGGCGCTCAGTCGGGTCCAGCGTCAGAGTGATGTCCCAGCTGATCGGCTTGGCGATGGCGCGCAGGGCTTCCGTCCGGCTCTTGAGCGCGCCGACCGCGTCCAGAGCGTCCAGCTTGTCCATCGCGGCGTGAAAGGGGCCCGTCGCCTCGATGAGGGGAAGATAGGTGGCGGGACCGGAGCCCAGGCCCACAAGCGCGCCCGCATCCTTTGCGTCCAGGGCGGCGCGGACGGCGGGGATTTCATCCGCCGTCAGCGGGAATTCCTGAGCCGCCAATGTGTCGATCAGGTCGGGCAGGGTGAAGTCGACGGTTATGCCCGAAAGGCCCGCCACCTGCAGAGCCTCGATGGCGACGGTGACGATCTCGACGGCTGCCGCCACGCTGTCCGTGCCGATCAGCTCTGCGCCGACCTGCATCATTTCCCGTTCCGGCCGGAGCTGGTTGGCACGGAGCTTGATGACCGGACCACCATAGCAGAGCCGCAGCGGCCGGGCTGCATTGGCGAGGCGGGTGGCGGCGATGCGGCCGACTTGCGCGGTCATGTCGGGGCGGAGCGCCATCATCCGCTGCGAAAGCGGATCGACCACGCGCAAAAGATCCTGCGCGCGGGCGGATTGCAGGCGGGAGACCAGGTTCTGCTCGAACTCCGCGAGTGGCGGCATGACCCGCTGATAGCCATGGCTCGAAACGGTATCGAGCACATGCCGCACAAGCTGCGCCGCCGCCTCCGCCTCGGGAGGCAGACGGTCGCTCAGCCCTTCAGGGAGCAAGCCTGGTGGAATCTTGGTCATGTCTCCCTCCCTTTAGCGAAAACGGTCCGCCAATCCAGTGCGGATTAGCGGACCGGCATTTCGGCTGCTTGCAAGTCCGTCATTCCTGCGTTCGCGGGAATGACGACAATATCGCCTTTTCCTGGTTCAGAGGAATCGGAGCTGCTTTACCGTCTTCACGCCTTCCAGACGGCAGATTTCCCACATGACGGGTTCCGGCACATCCTGATCGACCGACAGCAACAGGATCGCTTCTCCGCCCATGTTGCGGCGGCCAAGGTGGAAGGTGCCGATATTGACCTGCGCCGTTCCGAGCGTCGTGCCGACACGGCCGATGAAGCCCGGCACGTCCTCATTGACGATGTAGAGCATCGTGCCTTTAAGATCAGCTTCCACCTTGATGCCGAACAGTTCAACGAGGCGCGGCGCCTTGTGGCCGAAGAGCGTTCCGGCCACCGAATGCTCGCCCTTGGCGGTGGTAACGGTGACGCGGAGCAGCGTCTGATAGTCGCCTTCGCGGTCATGACGGACTTCGCGCACGTCAAGGCCACGCTCCTTGGCGAGATAGGGAGCGTTCACCATGTTCACGGTGTCGGAATAGACGCGCATCAGCCCGGCCAGTACCGCCGCCACGATCGGCTTCTGGTTGAGTTCAGCGGCATGGCCTTCGGTTTCGATGGAAAGGCCCTTGATGTCCTCGCCTTCAAGCTGGCCTACCAGCGCGCCAAGCTTTTCCGCAAGTTCCATATAGGGGCGCAGCTTCGGGGCTTCCTCGGCTGACAGGCTCGGCATGTTGAGCGCGTTCGTGACGCCGCCGGAGACCAGATAGTCGGCGAGTTGTTCGGCCACCTGGATCGCCACATTGACCTGCGCCTCGCTTGTCGACGCACCAAGATGGGGGGTGGAGACGAAATTGGAGGTGCCGAAGAGCGGGCTTTCCTTGGCGGGCTCGGTCACGAACACGTCAAGCGCCGCGCCTGCAATATGGCCGCTGTCGAGCCCTTCCTTGAGTGCGGCTTCATCGATCAGACCGCCGCGCGCGCAGTTGATGATCCGCACGCCCTCCTTGGTCTTGGCAAGATTTTCGCGCGACAGAATATTGCGGGTCTGTTCGGTCAGCGGCGTGTGAAGCGTGATGAAATCGGCCCGGGCGAGCAGTTCGTCCAGCGTCACCTTCTCCACGCCCATTTCGATCGCGCGCTCGGGCGTCAGGAAGGGGTCGTAGGCGACGACCTTCATCTTCAGGCCAAGCGCGCGGTCGGCGACGATCGAACCGATATTGCCGGCGCCGATCAGGCCCAAGGTCTTGGAGGTGAGTTCCACGCCCATGAAGCGGTTCTTTTCCCATTTGCCCGCCTGTGTGGAGGCGTCGGCTTCGGGTAGCTGGCGGGCGAGGGCGAACATCAGCGCAATGGCATGTTCGGCAGTGGTGATAGAGTTCCCAAAGGGCGTGTTCATGACAACGACGCCCTTGGACGAGGCATAGGGAATGTCGACATTGTCGACGCCAATGCCTGCCCGGCCAACGACCTTCAGATTGGTCGCGGCATCGAGCACTTCCTTGGTGACCTTGGTCGCCGAACGGATGGCGAGGCCGTCATATTGGCCGATGATCTTGATCAGCTCGTCCTTGGAAAGACCGGTAATTTCGTCAACCTCGACTCCGCGCGCACGAAAGATTTCGGCGGCCTTGGGATCCATCTGGTCGGAAATGAGAACTTTGGGCATTTAAGTTTCCTTATCTCTCCCTCTCCCCTTCAGGGGAGAGGGCCGGGGAGAGGGGAAGGAGGGTCGGGCAGGAACCGGCTTACAGGCCCCTCTCCCAACCCTCTCCCTTGAAGGGGAGAGGGCTATTAGCCGCGTGACGCCGCCCAGGCCCAGTCGAGCCAGGGGCCGAGCGCCTCGATGTCGGCTGCATCAACCGTCGCGCCGCACCAGATGCGCAGGCCAGCAGGGGCATCGCGATAGCCCGCGATGTCATAAGCTGCGCCTTCCTTCTCCAGCAGCGCGGCGAAGCTCTTAATAAAGGCTTCGTCAGCGCCCTGAACCGTCAGGCAGACGCTGGTCTTCGACCGCGTGGCGGGATCCGTGGCGAGATGGCCGAGCCAGTCGCGCTCGGCAACGATCTTGTCCAGTGCGGCTGCATTGGCGTCGCTGCGGGCGATGAGGCCATCGGGGCCACCAAGTGACTTGCCCCACTCAAGGGCGAAAATCGCGTCCTCTACGGCCAACATCGACGGAGTGTTGATGGTCTCGCCCTTGAACACGCCCTCGGCGAGCTTGCCCTTGGAGATGAGGCGGAACACCTTTGGAAGCGGCCATGCGGGCGTATAGGTTTCCAGCCGTTCGACTGCGCGAGGGCCAAGGATCAGCACGCCATGCGCACCTTCGCCGCCCAGCACTTTCTGCCAGGAGAAAGTGGCGACGTCGATCTTGGTCCAGTCGATCTCATAGGCGAACACCGCGCTGGTCGCGTCGGCGAAGGACAGGCCCTCGCGATTGTCGGGAATCCAGTCGGCATTGGGCACGCGCACGCCCGATGTGGTGCCGTTCCAAGTGAACAGCACGTCGTTCGACCAATCCACCGCGTTCAGGTCGGGAAGCTGGCCATAGTCGGCACGAATGACGGTGGGATCGAGCTTGAGCTGCTTGGCGACGTCCGTCACCCAGCCTTCGCCAAAGCTTTCCCATGCGAGCGTGGTGACCGGGCGGGCGCCCAGCATCGTCCACATCGCCATTTCAAAGGCGCCCGTGTCGGAGCCCGGCACGATGCCGATGCGGTGCGTTTCGGGCAGGCGGAGCAACTCGCGCATCAGGTCGATGCAATATTGCAGCCGAGTCTTGCCGAGCTTCGAACGGTGCGAACGGCCCAGCGATTCGCTGGCGAGCTTTTCGGCGGACCAGCCCGGAGGCTTGGCGCACGGACCCGACGAGAAAAACGGGCGGGCAGGCTTTGTGGTGGGTTTTGCGGGAAGCAAAGCGGCTTCCGCGGCGCGGGTAACGTCAGTCATATCTGTATCTCTCCTCACAGAGAGCACGCGCTGCGTTGGGGCAGCGTGGCCCGCTGACGCTCATAAAGGCGGGCAGGGGAAAGTCAAGCGGGGTGGTGGGGGCTATGATCGATATGGCGAAAGGAGTGGCCAATTTCCCTCTCCCATGGGGAGAGGATAAGAAGGCTTGGCTGCGTGCAGCCTAGCCGGAGTTGGTGAGGGGTTGTGCCTTAACAAGGGGCGCGGAACCCCTCTCCCAACTTCGACTAGGACCGACTGCGTCGGCCCAAGTCTGCGTATCCCTCTCCCTCTGGAGAGGGCGTGACGACTCTTACTCGTCGATTTTTTCGGCGAGGACCGTCAGGCCCTTTTCGTTCACTTCCGCAAAGCCGCCTTCGATCATGATCGTCTCCGGCGCGGCGTTGGCGCTCGCGAAGACCTGGACCGCGCCGTCGCGGATCGTGGACATGAAGGGAGCATGGCCCTCCAGCACGCCGAAGTCGCCCTCTGCGCCGGGGACGACGACCATATAGACTTCGTCTGAGCGGACGAGTTTTGCCGGGGTTACGAGTTCGAAATGCAGGGCCATTTTACTATTTCCTAGCCCCTCCCCTTCAGGGGAGGGGTTGGGGTGGGGGAGGGCGCGGCCGTTCTGATAGGCCCCACCCCCCGGCCCCCTCCCCTGAAGGGGAGGGGGAGGGTGATTACGCCGCTTCGGCAGCCAGCTTTGCGGCCTTTTCGATCGCTTCGTTGATGCCGCCGACCATGTAGAAGGCTGCTTCGGGCAGATGGTCATATTCGCCCTCGACCACGGCCTTGAACGACTTGATGGTGTCCTCGACAGCCACGAACTTGCCGGGGATGCCGGTGAAGACTTCGGCGACGTGGAAGGGCTGCGACAGGAAGCGCTGGATCTTGCGCGCGCGGGCGACGGTCAGCTTGTCCTCTTCGGAAAGCTCGTCCATGCCCAGAATGGCGATGATGTCCTGCAGCGACTTGTACTTCTGCAGCGTCGACTGCACCGCACGGGCGGTTTCATAATGCTCCTGGCCAACGACCCGCGGCTCCAGAACGCGGCTGGTCGAGTCGAGCGGGTCAACCGCCGGATAGATGCCCAGCTCGGAAATGGCGCGGTTAAGCACGGTCGTGGCGTCAAGGTGCGCGAAGGACGTGGCCGGCGCCGGGTCGGTCAAGTCGTCAGCAGGCACGTAAATCGCCTGCACCGAGGTGATCGAGCCCTTGTTGGTGGAGGTGATGCGCTCCTGCAGCGCACCCATGTCGGTGGCAAGCGTCGGCTGATAGCCCACGGCCGAAGGAATACGGCCGAGAAGCGCGGACACTTCCGAACCTGCCTGAGTGAAACGGAAGATGTTGTCCACGAAGAAGAGCACGTCCTGGCCTTCCTGGTCGCGGAAATATTCGGCGATGGTGAGGCCCGACAGAGCAACGCGAGCGCGGGCGCCCGGCGGTTCGTTCATCTGGCCATAGACCAGGGCCACCTTGGAGCCTTCGGAGATCGCGTTGCCGTCGGCGTCCTTGGCGATAACGCCGGCGTCGAGGAATTCGTGGTAAAGGTCGTTGCCCTCACGGGTCCGCTCACCCACGCCCGCGAACACGGAGGTGCCGCCATGGCCCTTCGCGATGTTGTTGATGAGTTCCTGGATGAGCACGGTCTTGCCCACGCCCGCACCGCCGAACAGGCCGATCTTGCCGCCCTTTGCATAGGGGGCGAGAAGGTCGATGACCTTGATGCCGGTGACGAGGATGCTGGCTTCGGTCGACTGGTCGACGAACTCGGGAGCCTTGGCGTGGATCGGCGCGCGAAGTTCGGTGCCGACGGGGCCACGCTCGTCGATCGGCTCACCGACGACGTTCAGGATGCGGCCGAGCGTCTTGGGACCGACGGGCACGGAGATCTGCGCGCCGGTGTCGACGACTTCCTGGCCACGGGTCAGGCCGTCGGTCGAGTCCATGGCGATGGTGCGGACGGTGTTTTCACCCAGATGCTGCGCAACCTCGAGCACAAGACGCTGGCCGTTATTGCTGGTTTCCAGCGCGGCCAGAATGGAGGGCAGGCGATCCGGGAAGGTCACGTCGACGACGGCGCCGATAACCTGGCTGATCTGGCCGACATTGTTGGTGCCGGTGGAGGCGGTCAGCGTCGCTGCGGGCGCTGCGGCTTCCGCAACGGCCTTCTTCGCGGCCGGCTTCCTGGGTGCTTTCGCCTTGGGTGCTTCGGTTGCCATGTTCGTTTCCTTGCCTACGATTCCTTAAAGCGCTTCCGCGCCTGAAATGATTTCAACGAGTTCGGTGGTGATCGCCGCCTGACGCGAGCGGTTATACTGGATGGTGAGCTTGTTGATGAGGTCGCCCGCATTGCGCGTCGCATTGTCCATGGCGGTCATCGAAGCGCCCTGTTCAGACGCCGCATTTTCCAGCAGTGCGCCGAAGATCTGGATGGTGACGTTGCGCGGCAGCAGGGCCGAGAGGATTTCCTCTTCGTCCGGCTCATATTCGACCGCGGCCGAGCTGGCTTCGCCCGCGGCGGCGGGGATGGCGACCGGGATGATCTGGCGAACCGTCGGTTCCTGCAGCAGCGCGGAGCGGAACTTCGAGTAGAAGAGATGGGCGACGTCGAACTTGCCCTTCTCGAACAGCTCCATCACCTGAGCAGCGATTTCCTGCGCTTCGTCATAGCCGACATCGCGGATGCCGGTGGTGTCGAACTGCGCAATGGTCTGCTTGGGGAAGAGACGGTTGATGACCGCGCGGCCCTTGCGGCCGACCAGGAAGAATTTGACCGTCTTGCCTTCCGCGATCAGCTCTTCGGCCTTGATGCGGGCAGCCTTGACGATGTTGGAGTTGAACGCGCCGGCAAGGCCGCGATCGGAGTTGCAGACGACGAGCAGGTGGACCTGATCGCTGCCGGTTCCCGCGAGCAGCTTCGGGCTCGACGCGCTCACCGTTACTTTGGAGGCGAGGCTCGCCATCACCGCCTCAAGCCGTGAGGCATAGGGCCGCGCGGATTCCGCCGCCGCCTGCGCCTTGCGCAGCTTGGCCGCTGCGACCATCTGCTTGGCCTTGGTGATCTTCTGGGTCGATTTCACCGACCCGATCCGGCCCTTGAGTTCCTTGAGGCTAGCCATGTCAGTCCTTCAGTTCCGTCACTTCTACCAACGCAGGGGCTTCGCGAAGCCAGACTTTGTATTTTTCGAACACAGCTTGAGTGTAATCCTGCGCATGGTGGAAATCGAACGCAGAGCGGTTTGCCCAACGTTCGAAGATGTATAGATTCGACGATCCGTCAGCCGCCCGATAGGGCTCGAAATGCTCGCAACCCGGCTCCGCGCGCGTTTGCGCCACGATGGCCGCAACGGCTTCCCGAGCATCGTCCAGATGTTCGGGCTTAACCGGAATAGTGGCGAACACCGTATAGCTCATTACGCAAACGTCTTTCCGAACGCGTCCAGAGCGGCGACCAGGCCCTTCTTGGCGTCGTCGGTCAGGTCCTTGGCGTCGCGGATCGCGGTCAGCACGCCCGCATGATCGCTGCGCAGATAGCTCAACATCTGTGCTTCATAGCGGGTGACGTCGCCGACCGGGATGCCGTCCAGATAGCCGTTGGTGCCGGCGAAGATAGACGCGGTCTGCTCTTCGAAAGGCATCGGCGAGAACTGGGCCTGCTTCAGCAGCTCAGTAAGGCGGGCACCACGATTGAGCAGCTTCTGCGTCGAAGCGTCGAGATCCGAACCGAACTGGGCGAAAGCCGCCATTTCGCGGTACTGTGCCAGTTCCAGCTTGATCGAGCCGGACACCTTCTTCATCGCCTTGGTCTGCGCGGCGGAACCCACGCGGCTCACCGACAGGCCGACGTTGATCGCCGGACGGATGCCCGCGAAGAACAGGTCGGTTTCAAGGAAGATTTGGCCGTCGGTGATCGAAATCACGTTGGTCGGAATATAAGCCGACACGTCGCCCGCCTGGGTTTCGATGATCGGCAGGGCGGTGAGCGAACCGGCGCCATTGGAGTCGTTCATCTTCGCCGCGCGCTCGAGGAGGCGGCTGTGAAGATAGAACACGTCGCCGGGATAGGCTTCGCGGCCCGGAGGACGGCGGAGCAGGAGCGACATCTGGCGATAGGCCACGGCCTGCTTGGAAAGATCGTCATAAACGATCACGGCGTGCATGCCGTTGTCGCGGAAGAATTCGCCCATGGTGACGCCGGTATAGGGCGCCAGATACTGCAGCGGAGCAGGCTCCGAAGCGGTCGCGGCGACGACGATGGAATATTCCATCGCGCCATTTTCCTCGAGTTGGCGGACGATCTGCGCGACGGTCGAGCGCTTCTGGCCGACGGCGACATAGATGCAGTAGAGCTTCTTGCTCTCGTCCGAACCCTGGTTGACGGTCTTCTGGTTGATGAAGGTGTCGATGGCGACGGCGGTCTTGCCGGTCTGACGGTCGCCGATGATCAGCTCGCGCTGGCCACGGCCGATCGGAACCAGGGCGTCGATGGCCTTGAGCCCGGTCTGCACCGGCTCATGCACCGACTTCCGGGGGATGATGCCCGGAGCCTTGACTTCCACGCGCTTGCGCTCGGTGTACTGGATCGGGCCTTTGCCGTCGATCGGGTTGCCAAGGCCGTCAACCACGCGGCCGAGCAGGCCCTTGCCGACCGGAACGTCCACGATGGTGCCGGTGCGCTTGACGGTGTCGCCTTCCTTGATCTCAGCGTCCGAGCCGAAGATCACGACGCCGACATTGTCGGCTTCAAGGTTGAGCGCCATGCCCTGCACGCCATTGGCGAACTCCACCATCTCACCGGCCTGCACATTGTCGAGGCCGTGGATGCGGGCAATACCGTCACCGACGTTGAGCACGGTTCCGATTTCCGAAACCTGGGCCTGAGTACCGAAATTGGCGATCTGGTCCTTGATGACCTTCGAGATTTCTGCGGCGCGGATATCCATGTTCAGCCTTTCATCGCCTGCGCGAGGGTGTTGAGTCTTGTGCGGATGGAGGAGTCGATCAGTTGGCTGCCAAGCTTGACCTTGAGGCCACCGAGAATTTCGGGATCGACCTTGAGTTCGATGGCAACGTCGCGGCCGACGCGGGTTCTGAGCTGGGCGGCCAGAGCGGCCACCTGATCGTCATTGAGCGGGTGTGCGGAGGTAACTTCCGCCGTCGTCTCGCCCTTGTGATTCGAGACGAGCAGCGTGAACGCCCGGATGATGCCGCCGATCTGGGCCAAACGGCGATTATCGGCGAGCACGCCCAGGAAATTCTGCGTCAGCGGATCGACCATGAGCGATTCGCCCACCGCCTTGATCGCGGCGGCTGCGGCATCGCGGTTGACGAGCGGGCTCGTCGTGAGCGCCCGGAAGTCCTCGGACTGTTCAAGCGCCGCCTTTACCTTGGCAAGGCTTTGCCCCACCGAATCGAGCTGCTTGCTGTCGCGGGCAAGCTCAAACAGAGCGAGTGCATAGCGTCCCGCCAGGCTTGCCTGAATACCGCCGGAAATGTCCACGCGCCCTAAATCCTCCAGTGCCGGTCATGACAGAAGGGGAGGCGGTGAGGCGCCCCCCATTTGATGTGGGCGCCGGTTAGCAGGGGAGTGCCAGCTATGCAAGATGGGCTGGGCAAACATTTGGCAAGGATTTGATCGCCGCCAAAATTGAGCAAAATGTCAGGGCGATCCGGTGGCCGGAGGGGCGGGGGCCTTGCGGCAGTGATAGACCAGCCGTTCATTGGGGCGGCCCGGCAGAATGGCGCGCATTTCATTTTCCATGGTGGCGAGTCCCGTCAAGACCGAAGGATCGCGCGTGCACTGATCAGCGGTAATGCGGCCGCGGATTTCCTGCGCCTTTTCCAGCGTGGCGGCATCGGGAAGATAGCGTTCGACGGTGTAGGTGCCGGTTGCCGGGTCAAAGCTGCGCAGATCAACGGTCGCGTCGCCCTCAACGACGAAGCTCCGGCTCCATTTCGTGCCATATTGGCCGAACTGCGTGCGGCGGTTGACGCAGCCATTGGCGCTCCAGTTGAAGCTGACGTCGCTGACGTCCGAAACGGTTATGCGGCTGCGAGACTCATCGATTCGGCAGATATTGTTGCCGACCGCGCGGTAGGCATCGGCGTTGCGGTGGTGGTTGGCGGGCAACAGGAGCTTTGCCCGGTCGTCAATGCTGCTGAAGCTGGGGCGGGCGATGAAGATCACGATCGCGCCGAGGAGCAGGATAGCTGCGCCCGAGCCCAGAATCACGCCTGGCCTGCGCTTGCCTTGATTGAGCTTGAGCACTGAGCCGCCCGCGCCGAGCACCGCCAGTGCTAGCAGCATCGCGGCGATGGCCATGTAATTTTCGCGCTCGCTGATGATTTGTTGCTCGGCCTTGTCACGGGCCGAGAGCATGGCTGACCGTTCAGCGTCCTCAGCGGCGCGCTGCTCCGACGCCAGCCTGGCCTGTTCCTCGGCAATCCGGCGGCTTTCCTCTTCCTGAGCCTGTTCCGGCGACTTGCAGGGGACGTTGGTGCGGGCGAAGGGAACCCCCGCCTGACGAAGGAAAGAGGCGACCTCCCGATTGGATATGGCAAAACCGAACTCCGCGTCAGTGCCTTCTGAGAGCGAGCCGAAGCTGTTGATACCAAGCACCCGGCCGCACAGATCGATCAACGGGCCGCCGCTGTTGCCGCTGGCCATGGGTGCGGTATGGAGGATCGTATCGAACTGCCGCGAGCTCCTGCCGCCTGACACGGTGCCGCTGGATTTGACCGGGCTCAGCGGCTCGATCATGTCCTGGAGGTTGAGGCCCTGGGCACGGTCGACGGTCCCCGGATAGCCGATCGCCACCACCGGCTGCCCGTCGGAAACCGCGCCCGAATAGAAGGTGTTGGGCGGGATGCGGCCATTATCGAGCTGAATGAGTGCAAGGTCATTGCCCGGTGAAAAGGCGATCACGCGGCCGCCATAGCTGCGGCGGCCCTCCGAAGGGATAACGCCGATGACGATCGATTTTTCTTCCCGGGTGAGTTCGACGACATGGGCGTTGGTCAGGATCTTGTCCGGCGCCACGGCTACGCCGCTGCCATGGCCGACAAAATAGGCGCTGTCGCCATCGGTAGCGACCAGGATGACCCGGACCACGCCGCGCGCTGCGGCGGCAACATCCTGGGTATCCGCCAGGGCCGGAAGCGAAGGCATCGCTACAAGACCGGCAATGGCGCACAAAAGGCGGAGCAGTTTCGTCATATGCGGCGCAAAATATGCGTTCGTTGCAAGATGTAAACGGACAATCGCGGCTTGTCCGGCTTTTGAACGCAAGAGACGGGAAGGCGGATCAGTGCTAAAGCCTTAAAAGCAAGATCATGAACGATCTATCCATCATCGACCGGCTTGATCCGGAGCGGGCCTGGAAGGCCTTTGAGCAGCGCGACCGCAGCTTTGACGGCCGCTTTGTGGGCGCCGTTAGGACGACGGGCATCTATTGCAAGCCGAGCTGCCCGGCGCGCCATCCCATGCGGGAGAATGTCGAGTTCTTTGCCGATGGGGAGGCTGCGCGGGCAGCAGGTTACCGGCCTTGCCTGCGCTGCCGTCCCGACGAAGTGGGGCGGGACCGGCGGGCGGTAGGACGGGCGCTGGAATTGATCGGTTCGGCGGAAGAAGTGCTGCCATTGGAAGCGCTCGCTGCAGAGGTGGGCTATGCGCCCCATCATTTCCACCGGCTGTTCAAGCGGGAAACGGGCGTGACCCCTGCCGCCTATGCGCGACGGCTGCGGATTGAGCGGTTGGAACAGGCGCTGGCCGACGGCGGGCGCGTCACGGATGCGATCTATGATGCCGGCTATGCTGCGCCGAGCCGCGCCTATGCGGATGCTGCCGAGCGGCTGGGGATGACGCCCTCGGCCTGGAGGAAGGGCGGCGAAGGGACAATCATCCGTTGGACGGTGGCGGAAAGCCGCCTTGGCCCGATGCTGATCGCGGCGACCGGCAAGGGGCTCTGCCGGGTGAGCTTCGATGAAGATGAAGCTGCCTTGCGCAACCGCTTTCCCAGGGCCGACATTCGCGAGGCCGATCCAGCGTTCACCGAACTTGCCAGATGCGTAGTGGCGCTCGTCGATGAGGGCGGACCGGCCGACAGCCTGCCCGTGGACGTGCGGGGAACGGCCTTTCAACAGGCGGTCTGGCAGGCGCTCCGTTCGATTCCGCCCGGTGAAACGCGAACCTATGCCGAGATCGCCGCGGCGACCGGCAGACCGGGCGCTGTCCGGGCGGCGGGTTCCGCTTGTGGGGACAACCAGATTGCCGTCGTCATCCCCTGCCACAGGGCGGTTCGCAGCGATGGCGGACTTGGCGGATATGCTTATGGGACGGAGCGGAAGAGGGCGCTGCTCAGCCGGGAAATGGTGGACGGTCAACTTGACAAGGCTGACACTTAATGAATTTGATTTTTAAGGATATTTTCCTGAAATTGGCCCCGCTGTTCTTTGGCCATGCTAAAGAGAAGCGGGGTCCCTACCTGCGCAGGGACGACGGAAATAAAGCCAGGTAGGACGTCTAATCTCGACCTAATACAATCCGGTTCAAGCGATAGGCCGGGCCACGGTGGTCGCCTTGCTGCACTGGTCGCTGTCGGAATGGCCGTTGCTGAGGGCGCTGGCGAGGAAAAAACCGCCGACCACGAGGACCAGGAAGGCCGCGCTCATCAGCGTCAGATATTTTTCAAGGAATGCCTTGATCGGCCTGCCATATTTCCAGAACAGGAAGCCGACGAGCAGGAATTGCGCGGCGCGGGAGACGGTGCTCGCCCAGATGAAGGTGAACAGGCTGAGCCCGATAAAGCCTGCGGTGATGGTGATGAGCTTGAATGGGATGGGCGTCGCGCCTTTGATCAGGATGATCTCCGCGCCATATTCGCGCAGATAACAGGCGGCCTTGGGGAAATCCTTGGCAAGGCCGAGAGCTGTCAGCATGGCCTGTCCGACGGTATCGTAGAGCAGATAGCCGATGGCATAGCCGAAGAGCCCCCCCAGCACCGACGCCAGCGTGCAGATGATGCCGAAGCGGAGCGCCTTGTCCGGCTGGGCAAGGCACATGAGGCCGAGCAGCGGATGGGGCGGAATGGGGAAAAAGCTGCTTTCCACAAAGCTGACCCCGAAAAGCCAGCGTTCGGCGTGCCTGTGGCCTGCCTTCTCAAGGGTCCAGTCGTATAGGCGTCTCAGCATGGGGTGCGGACTTAGAGGTTAATTGGGGGTGGGACAAGCGGCGGCGGCGGTGTTTGTCTGTTTGGGATTGTTAAGGTGAAGCCGTTCACGCTGAGCAGTGCTTCCCCGGAGGCGAACCTTTCATAGAGTCCATTCCCCGCCCGTCATCCCTGCGCAGGTAGGGATCCAGCTTTTCTTTAGCAGGGGCGGGGAAGCGGGGTCCCTGACCTGAGCGCCCGCCCTGCGGGCAGTCGAAGGGCAGGGACGACGCGGAAATATTTACGCAAAGTCACGCCAAAGTGGCATTGGCGCAATTGCTTCAATTCCCCGCGGTCTTGTCCCTGATCCGCTCTTCCTGCGCCAAAAGGTCCGGTGTCATGAGGTCGCCAAAATCCTCGGCTTCAAAGATCGGACGGATTTCGAGTTCGCTTGGGCCCGGCATGGGATTGGGACAGCGTTTTGCCCATTCGACGGCTTCTGCCAAGTCTTTGACCTGCCAGATCCAGAAGCCGGCGACCAACTCATTGGTCTGCGAGAAAGGGCCGTCGATGACGGTACGATTGGGACCGTCAAAGGCTACACGCTTGCCCTTTGAGGAGGGATGCAGGCCCTCGCCGAGGATCATGATGCCGGCATCCGCCAGCTCCTCGTTGAATTTTCCCATGGCCTCAAGCAGCTCGGCCGAAGGCATGGTGCCCGCTTCGCTGTCTTTTGTCGCCTTGACCAGAACCATAACGCGCATCGTTCAGTCTCCTCTGATTCGAGCGCCGCTCCCGCTTCTGCATTCATAGGACCGATGGCGAGTGGCCGCATCAAAAAGCGGATGCCGGTCCGTCCAGATATTCTTTGTCAATATGGGCGACAATGGCTGTTGTCGAATTTGTTTACACTTTCTCTGTAAGCCGTTCGGGTTGTGAAGGGGGAAATGCTGGAAACGGCTCGCGCATGATCCGATTGTTCAAACATTATATAGCACATGCGGTGCTGCTGCTCGGCGTGCTGGACTTTCTGCTGCTGCTCAGTGCGGCGGAACTCGGCTGGGTGTATCGGGCGCAGCAGATCGGCATGGAGGTCGAGCCCATGGCGAGCCGCCATGTGCCGTTGCTGAGCTTCGCCCTGGCATTGCAGACCGCAATGATTGCCGTAGGCGTCTATGGGACAGAGGCGCTGCAATCGCTGCGTTTTGCGACGGCGCGGCTGCTCGTGGCGATTTCGCTGGGCGTTATTTTTCTCTCCGTGCTGGCCTTTGTGCAGCCGGGGATGACGCTTTGGCGGTCCAATTCGCTTTACGCCATGGTCTTTTCCTTTCTGCTGCTGATCGGCATGCGAATACTCATTGGACAGATGATCGGCGGCCAGGCGTTCAAACGCCGGCTGATTGTCCTCGGCGCCGGCAGCCGGGCTGACCGGATCAGGCAACTGGCCGAGCGGCGCGGCAGCGGTTTCTCGGTCGTCGGCTATATCGCGATGAAGGACGGCGAGAAGGTCATTCAAGAGGCGATCTACCGCAGCGCGATTCATAATCTTGCGGATTTCGTGGTCCGTCTCGGCGCGAGCGAAGTGGTGCTGGCTCTGGAGGAGCGGCGCAATGCGCTGCCCCTCAACGACCTGTTACGGATCAAGACCACCGGCGTGCACGTCAACGACCTGTCCAGCTTTCTGGAGCGGGAGACGGGGCGGGTCGATCTCGACAGCGTCAATCCCAGTTGGTTCATCTTTTCGGACGGCTTTTCTGCTGGCCGGCGGCTTTCCAGCATCGCCAAGCGGCTGTTCGACATTGCTGCGAGCTTCCTGCTGCTGGTGCTGACCGCGCCGGTCGTCCTGCTCGCCGCGATCATGGTGAAGCTGGAGAGCAAGGGGCCCGCCTTTTTCCGGCAGAAGCGCGTTGGTCTTTACGGCGAGGAGTTCGAGATCATCAAGCTCCGCTCGATGCGGCAGGACGCCGAATCGGGCGGCAAAGCCATATGGGCGGCGGAGAATGATCCGCGCGTCACACGCGTTGGCCATATCCTTCGCAAGCTGCGCATCGACGAGCTGCCGCAGGCCTGGAGCGTCCTCAAAGGCGAGATGAGCTTTGTGGGTCCGCGCCCCGAGCGGAGGCAATTTGTCGAGGATCTGGAAAAGCACATGCCCTATTATGCCGAACGGCATATGGTGAAGCCGGGGATCACTGGCTGGGCGCAGATCAACTATCCCTATGGCGCATCGATCGAGGATGCCCGGCACAAGCTGGAATATGACCTATATTACGCAAAGAATTACACGCCTTTCCTTGACCTTCTGATCCTGTTGCAGACGCTGCGCGTGGTGCTGTGGCCGGAGGGCGCGCGCTGACCATGGGGCCGCTGCTCGCCTTCCTTGCACAATGGGGCCATGCGGTGGCGGCGGCGCTGTTCGCCGCGCTTTCCATTTGGGAGTCGCGCCGCAAGGACCCGGCCTTGCAGCAGCATCTGATGGTCATGGCGCTGGTGCTGACGGTATTCTGGGCGCTAGCGGCATCAATGACCGGCCTGGTGAGCGTGCTTACCTCCATGGCCGAGACGTTGCGGAACATGGGCTGGCTGTTGTTCATGTTCATTCTTTTGCGCCGGGGTGAAGGCCGGAAAAGCGAACATTCGGCCGCCGTAACGGCAATCTATATCGTGCTGGGCGGCGTGCTCGCCGTCCAATGGGCCATCGAGGTCCTGACGCGCATCGTTGCGCCCGAGACAAGCCCGCAGGTGCTGCAGGGCATATTCTTCGTGTCACAGGCGCTGCGCATGATGGCGGCCGTGGGCTCGCTCGTGCTTGTCCACAACCTCTACCTCATGTCCGCGCCGGAAGCGCGATGGGGCATAAGGCTGCCGCTGGCGGCACTGGCCGCCATGTGGACCTATGACCTTAATCTCTACACCTTTTCCTACCTGACCCGGGGCGATGCGGGCGAGCTTTACGCGATGCGCGGTGTCGCGATGGCCCTGCTTGCGCCGGTCTTTGCGCTGGGCGCACATCGCAATGCGGACTGGAAGCTGCGGCTATCGCGCACGATTACTTTCCAGTCGCTCTCGCTGGTCGCAATTGGAGCCTATTTGATCTCCATGGTGCTGATCGTCACCATGGCCCAGATCTTTGGCGGGGAATATGCGCGGCTGATGCAGATCAGCTTCGTATTCGGCATGTCCGTGGCGGCACTGGTGCTATTGCCTTCCAGCCAGTTTCGCGCCTGGTTCAAGGTGAAGATCGCCAAGCATTTCTTCCAGCACCGCTATGACTATCGCAACGAATGGATGCGGTTCACCAATACGATCGGCCGTCCGGGGAAAGGCGCTGCTCCATTTTATGAAAGGGCGGTGAAGGCGATCGCGGACATCACCGAGTCTCCGGCGGGGCTGTTGCTATTGCCCTGCGAGAGCGGGGGTTTCAGCGTGCAGGCGCGATGGAACTGGCGGGATGCCGAAGTGCCGGCCCTGGCCATGAGCGCTGCCCAGGTGACGGAGCTGGAGGAAAGCGGCTGGATCATCGAGCTCGATCAGGAGCGGACGGGCGTTTCCAAGGAGCATGTGTCCCTGCCGCCCTGGATGGTCGCGGAAAGCCGGGCCTGGGCGCTGGTGCCGCTTATCCATTTCGAACGGCTGGCCGGCGCGGTGCTGCTGGCCCGGCCGCTGGTCGACCGGCACCTCGATTGGGAAGACCTCGACATGCTCCGCGTCGTGGGGCGGCAGGTGGCGAGCTATATTTCCGAGGCACAGGGGCAGGAGGCGCTGTCGGAAGCGCAGCGGTTCGAGGAGTTCAACCGCCGCTTCGCCTTCATCATGCATGACATCAAGAATCTGGTGAGCCAGCTTAGCCTTGTCGCCCGCAATGCGCAGCGTCATGCCGATAATCCCCAATTCCGGGCGGACATGATCGCGACACTGCAGGATTCGGTGGGCAAGATGAACGACATGCTGGCCCGCCTGTCGCAGCATAACCGGGCCCGTCATGAGGAGTCGAGGGCGGTGGCGCTCCGGCCGCTCGTGCAGGCGGTGACTACGGCCAAGTGCCGCCAGCATCCCGTGATTTTAACCGGAGAAGTCACGGCTTGCGCCTTTGCCGACCCCGTGCGGCTGGAGCAGATATTGGGCCATCTCGTCCAGAACGCCATTGATGCCAGCCCCGCGGATGAGCCGGTGATCGTGCGCCTCAGCCAAAGGGGCGTGCATGTTGAAATCGAGATCATTGACCGGGGATGCGGGATGAGCGCGGAGTTCATTCGCACCCAGCTCTTCAAGCCATTTTCCTCCAGCAAGGAGGGGGGCTTTGGCATCGGCGCCTATGAAGCGCGGACGCTTGCTGCCGCCATGAACGGGCGGATCGAAGTGGAAAGCCGCGAAGGGGAGGGCAGCCGTTTTACGCTGATCCTGTCCGTCGCGATGCAGGACGCAGAAGTTGAAACCGACAGGAAAGAAAGGGTCGCCTGATGAGCGATAGCCGTCAGAAGACATTGCCCAAATTGCTGATCGTCGAGGATGATCTGGGGCTGCAGCGGCAGCTTCGCTGGGCCTATGAGGATTATGAGGTGCTGGGGGCGGGCAGCCGCGCCGAGGCCATCGACCTGCTGCGCGCCGAGGAGCCGGACGTGGTGACGCTGGACCTCGGCCTGCCGCCAGATCCTGATGGGACCAGCGAGGGCTTCGCGACGCTTGGCGAGATATTGGCGCTGAAACCCGACACCAAGGTCATTGTCGCGACGGGCCATGGGGCACGGGAAAGCGCGCTGCGGGCAATCGCGGGCGGGGCCTATGATTTCTACCAGAAGCCGGTGGACATAGATGAGCTGGGCCTCATCGTATCACGCGCCTTTCATGTGCACGCGCTGGAGAAGGAGAATGCCCGGCTTGCCGAGACGGCCTCTGACGATAATCGTGTGCTGGGGCGGATGATAACGGGGGCCCCGGAAATGCTGAAGGTGGCGCGAACCATAGAGCGCGTCGCCAATGCCGATGTGTCGGTGATGCTGCTGGGCGCGAGCGGCACCGGCAAGGAGCTGCTGGCGCGGGGCGTGCATGACAGCTCGAGCCGCAGGAATGGCGCCTTTATCGCGATCAACTGCGCGGCGATTCCCGAAACGCTGCTGGAATCGGAACTGTTCGGTCATGAGAAGGGCGCCTTTACCGGGGCGGTGAAGACGACGGAAGGCAAGATCGAGCAGGCAAATGGCGGCACGCTGTTCCTGGACGAGGTGGGCGACATACCGCTGCCGCTGCAAGTGAAGCTGCTGCGGTTCCTGCAGGAGCGGGTGATCGAGCGGGTCGGCGGGCGGCGGCCCATACCGGTGGATACGCGCGTCGTGTGCGCAACGCACCAGAATCTGGAGGCGATGATCGCCAATGGCAGTTTCCGCGAGGACCTTTATTACCGGTTGGCGGAGATCGTGATCCGCATTCCTGCATTGGCCGAGCGGCCGGGAGACGCGGTGCTGCTGGCCAGGCATTTCCTGACGCGCTTTGCCAATGACATGAACCCGCAGGTGAAGGGACTTGCGCCCGACGCGCTGGCGGCGATCGATGCCTGGGCCTGGCCCGGTAATGTGCGCGAGCTGGAGAACCGGATGAAGCGCGCCGTCATCATGTCGGAGGGCAAGCTGGTAACGGCGGGCGACCTTGACCTTGACGGCATGGGGAAGGACGAGCCGGACGTTATCAATCTGAAGACCGTGCGGGAGATGGCGGACCGCAAAGCCATCCGCCGGGCGATTGCACGCACGCAGGGCAATATTTCAGGCGCGGCCAAGATGCTGGGGATCAGCCGGCCAACGCTGTATGACCTGTTGAAGCAGTATGAGATGCAGGGGTGAAGGGCGTTCGCCAGTTTCCGTCATTCCCGCGACGGCGGGAATCCACCTCCCTGCCTCAATTCAAAAGGGTGGGTCGGGAGATGGATCCCGGCCTTCGCGGGGATGACGGGTTTTGTTCACGTGCAGGCGTTCAAAGCGGCGTTTTCATTCAATGAACCTTCGCCCGAAATATTGGATTTCCGGCATTCTCCTGTGCCTTTCGCTCAGCCTTCCGGCCTATGCCTTGCTGGCTGGCGGCAAGGAGGATGCGCGTTCGGCCTATGACAGGGGTGCTGCGGCGCTTCGGAGGGGCGATGCGCGGACGGCGCGGATCGATTTTTTGAATGCGGTGAAGGCCGATCCGCAATGGGGCAGCGCCAGGCTGATGCAGGCTCAGGCGGCGCTGGCGCTGGGCGACGGACTGACGGCGGGGGCGGAGATCGGGCGCGCCCGGGAATTGGGCGTGGCGATGCCGCTCACCCGGCATCTGATGGCGCAGGCGCTGCTGCTGCAGGGGCGGGCCGAAGAGGCCTTGCACGAAGCCCAGGCTGGCGATGCCGATCCGCGTTACCGGGCAGAGACCGAGCGCGTGAAGGGGCGCGCTTATCAGGCCTTGGGTGAAATGGACCTGGCGGGTGAGGCATTCGGGCGGATGCTGAAGCTGGCGCCGGGGGGAAGCCGGGGCTGGGCCGACTTTGCGCGTTTCCGTCTGGCGCTGGGCGACAGGGGCGGCGCGCTTGTGGCCGCTGACAAGGCGGCGCGGTTCAATCCCCGCAATGCCGATGCGATCCTGCTGAGAGGCACGCTGGTGCGGGACCAATATGGACTGCGCGCTGCCATTCCCTGGTTCCGCAAGGCGCTCGCGCTCGATCCCAATAATGTGCCGGTTCTGCTCGAATATGCGGCCACGGTGGCTGAGCTTGGGCGGGCGAAGCGGATGCTGGCGCTGACCCGCAAGGCGCTGTCGCTGGAGCCCGGCAATCCAAGGGCCTATTATATGCAGGCGGCGATGGCGGCGCGGGCGGGGAATTATGCCCTTGCGCGCAAGCTGTTGCAGCGGACGCAAGGGGCGCTCGATGATATTCCCGCCGTCATGCTGCTGTCCGGCGTGCTGCAATTCGAGAATGGCAATCATATGCTGGCGGCTCAGCGCTTCGAGCGGCTGATCGAACGCCAGCCGTTCAATATGACCGCGCGGCAATTGCTGGGGGCTGCCCAATATCGCGCCGGAGCCTATGTCGCCGCGGCCCAGACAATGCAGCCCCTGATCGAACGGGGCGACGCCGACAGCTACAGCCTGACGCTTGCCGCCAGGGTTAATGAGGCGCTGGGCGATAAGGCGCTGGCGGTGGAACTGCTCGATCGGGCGGCGCTTCCTGTCAGGGGCGATGCAAAGGTCTTTGCCGGGGCTGGCAACCCGGTACTGAGGGCGGGAGAAGCAATGAGGGCGCCCGGTTCCGGGCCTGCCGTCATCCCTTATATTCGTGCGCTGCTGGAGGCTGGAGAGGCAGAGACCGCCATTGCCAGCGCCGCGAAGCTCGCGGAAACCAACGCAAATGTCCCGGCTGCCTATTTGCTCCAGGGCGACGCCTTGTCCGCTGCGGGAAAATATGATGAGGCGATCGGAGCCTATCGAAAAGCCGCCAATCTGGTTTTCGATGAGCCCACCGCCCTGCGTCTGGTCGATGCCTATCAGCGTGCGGGCAAGACGCAGGGGGCGACGGAGGTGCTCAACCTCTATCTCAGCCAGAACCCGCTCAGCATAGACGCCAACCGGATTGCGGCTTCGGCGCATCTGGAGGCCGGAAATTGGGACGAAGCCATCACGCTGCTCGAAGCGCTGCGGCGCCGGATCGGCAACGAGGATCCGTTGCTGCTGGCCACTCTTGCCTGGGCCAGACTGGAAAAAGGGCAGAAGGCCATGGCCCTGTCGCTCGCGCGGCGGGCCTATGCCCTGCAGCCGTCGAGCCCCGTCACAAGCGACGTCTATGGCTGGGTGCGCTTCAAGATGGAGGGGCCGAGCCGCGCCAGCATCGACCTGCTTGAAAAGGCAGTGGCGATCTCGCCGCAGCATCCCTTGCTGAACCTGCATCTGGGCCAAGTTTATGCCCGTGCGGGGATGAAAGGCCAGGCGCGAAGAGCGCTGCTGATTGCGGCGGGAACGGAGGAGTTTTCGCAGAGTGGCCGGGCGAAGGCGTTGTTGAGGGGGTTGTGAAGGCGGTAACCTCACTCTCCCGGCGTCAGTTTCAGCAACCGGCCGCCGGAGCCGTCTTCGAGCAGCCAAATGGCTCCGTCGGGGCCTTGTTCGACTTCCCTGATCCGGTTGTCCATTTGCCATTGATCGGCCTTGCGGGCCTTCTCGCCATCCAGCGCCACACGGACAAGCGCCTCGCCGGATAGCGCGCCGAGAAAGAGCGATCCTTTCCATTGCGGAAAGAGGTTGCCCGAATAAATCATCAGGCCGGCCGGAGAGATGGCGGGATTCCACCAGACCTTCGGTGCTTCAAATTCCGGGCGGGCCGGGTGATCGGGTATGGGCTTGCCGCTATAATGATCTCCATTGGAGACAATGGGATAGCCGTAATTGGCGCCCTTTTTGACAAGGTTGACCTCGTCCCCGCCTCTGGGCCCCATTTCCTGTTCCCACAAGCGGCCATCCGCGTCGAAGGCAAGACCCAATATGTTGCGGTGCCCAAGGGACCATATCTGTGCCGTAACGCCGCCCCTTGCGGCAAAGGGATTGTCCGGTGGCACCGAGCCGTCGGGCCGCAGGCGGACGATCTTGCCTAGATTGGCCTTCATGTCCTGCGCGGGGGTGAATTGCTGCCGTTCGCCTGACCCGATGAACATATATTGGCCGTCGGGCGAAAAGACGATGCGCTGCGAGAAATGGCCGTCGCCTTGGACTTTGGGTCTCTGCCGCCAGACGACCTGAAGGCCGTCCAGCCGGGCTTTCCCTTGAGCCTCCATCAGCTTCGCCCGCGCCACGACCGCGCCTGAAGTGCCATTGTCTCCCGCTTCCACCCAACTGAGATAAATCGTCCTGTCGCTAACATAGCCGGGGCCAAGGACCACGTCCCCAAAGCCCCCTTGCCCCTGATCCACCACTTCTGGAACGCCAGCAACGTCGACGGTGGCGCCGCTGGAGGGCGAGAAGATCTTCAGCGCCCCCCTCTTTTCCGTGACCAGCAGCCGCCCGTCGGGCAAGAAGCTCATCGCCCAGGGTTCGTCAAACGTCCCGAAGCTTTCCATCGCAAAGGGGTGCTGCGGGTTGCTTGTGCTCCTTCTTTCCTCCGCGCCGTTGCTGCAGGCGAGGAGGATCAGGGGAAGGGTAAGCAGGAGGGGAGATTTTGGCATGCGATCATGATTCCAGATGTTTGCAAATGGCCGGTGTTGAGTTTCGGCTGCCGTTTTTTTGCAATAATCGAAAAGCCCCCACTTTGTTGCAAGCTTCGCCCATCATGGTGCTGCACAAGACTTGCGGTATGTTGAAGTTAAGGCTATAGGCCACAACATCTCTCGACATCGTCAAACATGTTGGGGCTGGCGCCGGAAGGGGCCGGCGGAAAAGGCGCATGTGTTGAACTGGAGCAGGAATGGCGGATATCGCCGCGTTGACCGAGCTGATCGAACCGGAGGTTAAGGCCCTGGGATTCGCGCTCGTGCGGGTGAAGCTGTTCGGCGGAGATGACCTGACGCTCCAGGTGATGGCCGAGCGGCCGGATACGCGGCAGCTTACCATCGACGATTGCGCGGCCCTGTCGCGGCGCCTGTCGGACCGCCTGGATGAAACCGACCCCATAGAGGAGGCATACCGGTTGGAGGTGAGTTCGCCCGGCATCGACCGGCCGTTGACCCGGCTGCCCGACTTTGCCGACTGGGCTGGGCATGAGGCACGGGTGAATGTCACCGAATCCGTCGAAGGGCGCAAGCAGTTCAAGGCGAAGCTCGCCGGGACCGAAGGTCCGGCGGTGCTGCTGGATGATCCGAAGCTTGGCCGGGTGGTGTTGGATTTTGCCAATATCCATAGCGCCAAGCTCGTGCTGACCGATGCGCTCATAAATGCTACAATGCCGCTTTCCACGGAAGGCGCGGACGACATTCAAACGGAAGGATAAGGACTACAGCCATGGCCACCGCCATTTCCGCCAACAAGGCCGAGCTGCTCGCCATCGCCAACAGCGTCGCGTCGGAAAAGATGATCGACAAGGCGATCGTCATCGAGGCGATGGAGGACGCCATTCAGCGCGCCGCCCGCGCCCGCTATGGCGCCGAGAACGACATCCGCGCCAAGCTGGACCCCGACAGCGGCGACCTTCGGTTGTGGCGCGTCGTGGAAGTCGTTGAGCGGGTGGAGGATTATTTCAAGCAGGTCGATGTGAAGGCCGCGCAAAAGCTTCAGGCGGGCGCGAAGGTCGGCGACTTCATCGTCGATCCGCTGCCCCCCATCGACCTGGGCCGTATCGACGCCCAGTCGGCAAAGCAGGTGATCTTCCAAAAGGTTCGCGATGCCGAGCGTGAGCGGCAACATGAGGAGTTCAAGGACCGGGTCGGCGAGATCATCACTGGCGTGGTGAAAAGCGTTGAGTTCGGCCATATCGTCGTGAACCTCGGCCGCGCCGAAGGCGTCATCCGCCGCGACCAGCAGATTCCCCGCGAGGTCGTGCGCGTCGGCGACCGGGTGCGCTCCATCATCCTCAATGTCCGCCGGGAGAACCGCGGGCCGCAGATCTTCCTGTCTCGCGCCCATCCCGAGTTCATGAAGAAGCTGTTCGCGCAGGAGGTGCCCGAAATCTATGACGGCATCATCGAGATCAAGGCGGCAGCGCGCGATCCGGGCAGCCGCGCCAAGATAGGCGTCATCAGCCATGACAGCAGCATCGATCCGGTCGGTGCCTGCGTCGGCATGAAGGGCAGCCGCGTTCAGGCCGTCGTTCAGGAAATGCAGGGCGAGAAGATCGACATCATTCCCTGGAGCGAGGATACGGCAACCTTTGTCGTGAACGCACTGCAGCCCGCGACCGTCAGCCGCGTCGTTATCGACGAGGATGAAGGCCGCATCGAAGTGGTGGTGCCCGACGATCAGCTTTCGCTCGCCATCGGCCGCCGTGGGCAGAATGTCCGTCTTGCGAGCCAGCTCACCGGCAAGGCCATCGACATCATGACCGAGGCCGATGCCAGCGAGAAGCGGCAGAAGGAATTCGTCGAACGGTCCGAAATGTTCCAGAACGAACTGGACGTGGACGAGACCCTTTCGCAGTTGCTGGTGGCCGAAGGTTTCTCCGAGCTTGAAGAAGTTGCCTATGTCGGCCCCGAGGAACTGGCCTCCATTGAGGGCTTTGACGAGGAACTGGCGGAAGAGCTTCAGAGCCGCGCGCTCGAGGCGCTGGAACGCCGCGAGGCTGCCGCTCGTGAAGAGCGCCGCGGGCTGGGCGTCGAGGATGCCCTGGCCGAAATACCCCATCTTACCGAAGCGATGCTGGTCACGCTGGGCAAGGCAGGGATCAAGACGCTTGATGACCTGGCGGACCTTGCCACTGACGAGCTGATCGCCAAGAAGCGGGCCGACAACCGCCGCCGCGGCAAGGAGGGCAGCGAGGACAAGGGTGGAATCCTGGCCGAATATGGCCTTTCCGAGGAACAGGGGAACGAGGTCATCATGGCCGCTCGCGCTCACTGGTTCGACGATGAAGGCAATGGGGAGGACGCGGTTGCGGATACTTCCCAATGAGTCGGCAGGCGTTGAGGTAAGCGCTGCAAAGCCCCTCTCCTTCAGGGGAGGGGTTGGGGTGGGGCTTGTAACGCCCACTTATCGGCTTTGCCAGCCATGGCTTGGCAGCAATGGCCCGCACCCCCAAACTCCTCCCGTGAAACGGAGGGGCTCATGAACACTCGCCGCTGCATCCTTTCAGGCGAACGCGAAGCCCGGGAAGGGCTGATCCGGCTGGCGCTCGGGCCTGACGGGCAGGTCGCGCCCGACGTTCGCGCACGTGCGCCCGGCAGGGGCGCCTGGATCGGCGTTGACCGGGCGGCATTTCAGAAGGCGCTTGAAAAGGGCAAGCTGAAGGGTGCGTTGGCGCGCGCCTTCAAGACGTCCGATTTTGCCATTCCGTCCGATCTTGCCGGCCGGATTGAGGACGCCCTGCAGCAGGCGGCGCTCGACCGGCTGGGGCTTGAGGCGCGGGCGAGCATGGTACTGACAGGATCGGAAAAGATCGACGTAGCCGCCCGGCGGGGGCAAGTCCGCATGCTGCTCCATGCCGCGGACGCGGGTGCGGACGGCAAACGGAAACTCGACCAGGCCTGGCGTGTCGGAGAAGGCCTGGAAGGAACCGACCATTCCGGCATAGTCTTGCCTGTGGACCGCGCGCCCCTATCTATGGCATTGGGCCGGGAGAATGTAGTCCACATCGCCATCACCGACAAAAAGGCGGCGGATCGCGTCGGCGAAATACTTGGCCGCTGGCAAGTCTTCCTGGGATGCGCTAACGGGACGCAAATCGCAGTGCCTGTGACTCAGGCGGCGCCCGATATTGCAGTGGATTGAGTGAGCGAAGAAATGGGCGCGGGGATTTGCTCCGTGCCAAGAAATATTGATCGAAGGAACTGGTTTAGTCGATGAGTGAAAGCGATACGGACAAGCCGAAACTGGGCCGCAAGCCTTTGGGCCTGAAGCGGACGGTCGAGGCGGGACAGGTGCAGCAGAGCTTCAGCCATGGCCGCAAGAATACGGTTGTGGTCGAGGTGAAGCGTCGCCGTCTCATCGGCAAGCCTGGCGAAGCTGAAGCGGCGCCCGCACCTGCTCCTGCGCCCGTGCAGCAGGCTCCTGCTCCCGCGCCGCGGCCAGCGCCTCCGCCCCCGCGTCCTTCGGCGCCCGACAGCCTTATGACCCGCCAGGAGCTGCAGGCGAAGCTGCTGCGCGAGGCGGAAGAAGCCCGCATGACGGCGCTTGAGGAAGCCCGCCGCCGCGAGGAAGCCGCCAAGCAGCAGGCCAGCGAGGAAGAACGCCGCAAGGCCGAGGAAAAGCGCCTTGCCGAGGAAGAAGCTGCGCGCAAGGCGGCCGAGGCACAGACCGCAAAGGCCGCGGCTCCGGTCGAGAAGGTCGAGGAACCGGCTCCTCAGCAGGCGGCGCCCGAAAAGGCGGAGCCGGAGGCTGCGGCCAAGGCCGAAGAGGCGGGCGACCGTCCGCCGCCGCCGCGGAAATTCACTCCTGTGGCCCCGATCAAGCGGCCCGAACCAAAGCCCGCCCGCACGAAGGGTGATCATGATCGCCGCCAGTCAGGCAAGCTGACGGTCAACCGCGCGCTCAATGATGGCGACGGCGGTGCTCGCGCACGTTCCCTTGCGGCGCTGAAGCGCGCCCGCGAAAAGGAAAAGCGCCACATGATGGGCGGCATGCGCGAGCCCCAGGCGAAGCAGGTCCGCGACGTGGTGGTGCCCGAGGCGATCACGGTGCAGGAACTCGCCAACCGAATGGCGGAAAAGGGCGCCGATCTGGTGAAGGCCCTGTTCAAGATGGGCACCATGGTGACCGTCAATCAGACGATCGACCAGGATACGGCCGAGCTGCTGGTGGAGGAATTCGGCCACCGCATCCAGCGTGTGTCCGAATCCGACGTCGATATCGACACGGCGACCGACGTCGACGCCGCAGAGTCGCTGAAGGACCGTCCTCCCGTCGTCACCATCATGGGCCATGTGGACCATGGCAAGACCTCTCTGCTCGACGCGCTGCGCGGCACGGACGTGGTGGCTGGCGAAGCAGGCGGCATCACGCAGCATATTGGTGCCTATCAGGTGAAGACCAAGGATGGCCATGTCATCACCTTCCTTGATACGCCGGGCCATGAGGCCTTTACCGAAATGCGTGCGCGCGGCGCGAATGTCACCGACATCGTGGTTCTGGTGGTGGCGGCCGATGACGGGCTGATGCCCCAGACGATCGAGGCCATCAATCATACCAAGGCTGCAGGCGTGCCGATGATCGTGGCGATCAACAAGGTCGACAAGGACAATGCCAATCCCCAGAAGGTGCGCGAGCGCCTGCTGGAGCATGAGATCATCGTCGAGGATATGGGCGGCGAGGTTCAGGACGTGGAGGTGTCCGCGCTCAAGAAGATCGGCCTTGATGACCTTATCGAAAAGATCATGCTGCAGGCCGAGATCATGGAGCTGAAGGCCAATCCCGACCGTGCCGCCGAAGGTACGGTCATCGAGGCAAAGCTCGACAAGGGCCGTGGTCCTGTGGCGACGATCCTGGTGAGGCGCGGCAAGCTCAATGTCGGCGACATCTTCGTCGTCGGCGCGGAGAGCGGCAAGGTCCGCGCGATGATCGACGACAAAGGCAAGAATGTGAAGGACGCAGGGCCTTCGGTGCCCGTCGAGGTGCTTGGCCTGTCCGGCGTTCCCCAGGCCGGCGACACGCTGACCGTCGTCGAGAATGAAGCGCGCGCCCGTGAGGTTGCGGCCTATCGCCAGGAGCAGATCAACCGCAAGCGGACGACGGCTGCCCCGACGAGCTTCGAGCATATGTTCTCGGCATTGAACGACAAGGTCATCGAATATCCCATCGTCGTGAAGGGCGACGTGCAGGGTTCGGTGGAAGCGATCGTCAGTTCATTGACCAAGGCGTCGACCGACGAGATCAAGGTGCGCGTGCTGCATAGCGGCGTGGGCGCGATCACGGAGTCCGACGTCACGCTGGCGGCTGCGTCGAATGCGCCGCTGATCGGCTTTAATGTGCGGCCCAATGCGAAGGCCCGGACTCTCGCCGAGCGGGACAAGGTTCGCTTGAAATATTTCGACGTCATCTATGACCTGCTTGAGGAGATCAAGGGCGAGATGGCGGGCGAACTGGCGCCCGAACGCATCGAAACCGTGGTCGGCCGCGCCGAGGTCAAGGAAGTGTTTTCGGCTGGCAAGCATGGCAAGGCGGCGGGTCTGCTCGTCACCGAAGGCTTCATCCGCAAGGCGCTCAAGGCCCGCATCACCCGCGACGACGTCATCATCTACAATGGCGAAATCGCATCGCTGCGGCGGTTCAAGGACGATGTGGCCGAGGTGCGCGCGGGTCTTGAATGCGGCGTGACCTTCCTGGGACACACCGACATCAAGCCGGGCGATTATCTGGAGACGTTCGAAGTCGAGGAACGCGCGCGGACGCTTTGAGCAAAATCCCCTCTCTCCTTCAGGGGAGAGGGTTAGGGAGAGGGGGATGGGGAAGAGCGGGACTAGGAATACTGCCCCTCTCCCCGACCCTCTCCCCTGAAGGGGAGAGGGAGAATATGTCTCCAGCCAAATCCATCGATGGCCCCTCCGTCCGCGTGCTGCGCGTGGGCGAACAGGTGCGCCACGTCCTTTCCGAAATCCTGATGCGCGGCGAAGTGCATGATGATGTGCTGGCAAAGCACATGGTCTCTGTCACCGAGGTGCGCATGTCGCCCGATCTTCGCCACGCCACTGCCTTTGTGAAGCCGCTGCTCGGGACCGATGAGGAGGCGGTGCTGAAGGCACTGCGGACCAATACCGCCTATCTTCAGCGCGAAGTCGCGCGACGGGTGAAGATGAAATATGCTGCGAAGCTCAAATTCCTGATCGATGAGAGCTTCGAGGAGGGCGGACATATCGACCGGTTGCTGCGCGATCCGAAGGTGGCGCGGGACCTTGGGAGTGGGGAATAGTATTGGGGTTTGTTCTGGGTCTTTGCTGACATGAAGTTCCTCCCCGTGCCGGGGAGGAAGCTTATGTCCCGCCTCACTCCAGCAGCCGGCCAAAATTGTAACAAAGTGTAGCGGCCATTGATCCGCCGCTGTCCGTTCCCACATTCATTTTCGACAGGGGCTCTGCAAAGGACAGGAGCCGGAAGATGTCCTACAAGGAAGCGATAGCCGCCGGCATCGTTGTTGCCGCAGCCATATTCGCAGGTGAAAGCCGAGGCGCTCCGCCGCCGCAGCCACCCGCCCAGGAAGCATCGATACCCTTCGTAAATTCAGGTTCGATCCGTGATTGGCGTGCCATCGGCACCCGCGATCTCTATATCCAGGATGTGCATGGGCAATGGTATCATGCCAAGCTGATGTCCTCCTGCACCGATTTACCCTATGTCGAGACGATCGGTTTCAAAACGCAGGGTCTGGACACGCTTGATCATTTCGGGACGGTCATCGTTCGCGGCCGGCCTTGCCCCATTCAGACGATGGTGAAGAGCGGCGCGCCTCCGGCGAAGGCGAAGCGGGCAAAACAAAACGCTGACAAGCCGGGCCGTTCGGGCTACTGACCCCGCCCGTGAACGGGTGGATCATATTGGACAAGCCGCTGGCGCTTGGATCGACGCAGGCTGTCGCAGCGGTGAAACGTGCGCTGCGGGATGGCGGTTTTGGCAAGGTGAAGGTCGGCCATGGCGGCACGCTTGATCCGCTGGCGACGGGCGTCCTTCCGATTGCGCTGGGCGAAGCGACCAAATTGTGCGGCCGCATGCTCGACGCGTCGAAAATTTATGAATTCACCATCCGATTTGGCGAGCAGACCGATACGCTGGACGCGGAGGGCGTGGTGATGGCGACGTCCGCTCATCGGCCTTCGATCGGCGAGGTGGAAGCGGTGCTGCAGCGCTTTACCGGCCCAATCGAGCAAGTCCCCCCTGCCTTTTCGGCCATCAAGGTGGATGGGCAGCGTGCCTATGACCTTGCGCGGGCGGGGGCAGAGGTCGAGATGAAGGTGCGGGCGGTGGTTGTTCATAGCCTTACCCTTGGTGGTCGTCCCTGCGGAGGCAGGGACCCCGCTGCTTGGACGCCGGATGAAGAAAAGCTGGATCCCTGCCTTCGTAGGGACGACGGAGTGGGAGAGGTCACGCTTACCGCCCATGTGTCAAAGGGTACCTATATCCGCTCGCTTGCCCGCGACATTGCGCTTGCGCTTGGCACGGTCGGCCATGTGACGATGCTGCGCCGCACCAAGGCAGGGCCCTTTGCGCTCAATCAGGCGATTTCACTGGACAAAATGCGGGAATGCTCTAAAGGCCGCTCCCTTGAAGACATAATCTTGCCGCTTGAGGCAGGGCTGGACGACATCCCGGCTCTTGATCTCTCCCCCGACCAGGCAAGGCTGATCCGTCAGGGTCAGGTCTTGGGCGGGATAGCCGCTAATGACGGACTTCATTGTGCAAGGCTGGGCGAGAATCCGGTCGCGCTGGTGGAGGTTTCGGACGGAAACGTCCGGGTCGTTCGCGGGTTCAACCTCTAATTTTGAAAGGAAGACGATGTCGATTACCGCAGAGCGCAAGCAGGAACTGATCAACGAACATGCCCGCGCCAATGGCGACACCGGTTCGCCCGAAGTGCAGGTTGCGATCCTCACTGAACGGATCAACAACCTGACCGGGCATTTCAAGGATCACCACAAGGACAATCATAGCCGCCGTGGCCTGCTGATGCTGGTGAACAAGCGCCGCAGCCTTCTCGACTATCTTCGCAAGAAGGACGAGAGCCGCTACGCAGAACTGATCGCGAAGCTGGGTCTTCGCAAGTAACGGGACGGCCCCTGCACGGGGCCGTTTCTTTTTGAATGGACGCGCTGTCGGGCAATCCGGCACGTCGGCGCGATTGGGGAATGTCCCCAATGACCGTTCGTCCCGAGCTTGTCGCCTCGACCGGCTCAGCCCGAACGGAAAAGGGGAGCTTCTCCCCGCAAAGGACCAGAAGGTCCAATCATAGGCCACCGTCTGCATAGGGCAGGCGGTAGGAAGGAAAATCCATGTTTGATGTAAAGAAAGTAGAAATCGAGTGGGGCGGAAAAACCCTTACACTCGAAACGGGTCGTATTGCCCGTCAGGCGGACGGCGCTGTGCTGGCCACCTATGGCGAAACCGTGGTGCTGTGCGCAGTTACCGCTGCCAAGTCGGTGAAGGAAGGGCAGGACTTCTTCCCCCTTACCGTTCACTATCAGGAAAAATTCTCGGCCGCCGGACGCATTCCGGGCGGCTTCTTCAAGCGCGAACGGGGCGCGACGGAAAAGGAAACGCTGGTTTCCCGCCTGATCGACCGTCCGGTTCGTCCGCTGTTCCCGGAAGGTTTCTATAACGAAATCAATGTCATCGCGCAGGTTCTTTCCTTCGATGGTGAAACCGAGCCCGACATTGTTGCCATGGTTGCGGCTTCCGCTGCGCTCACCCTTTCGGGCGTTCCCTTCATGGGCCCGATCGGCGCCGCCCGCGTTGGTTACAAGGATGGCGAATATCAGCTCAATCCGTCGCTGGACGAGGTGGCCACTGGCGAACTCGACCTGGTCGTTGCCGGTACACAAAATGCGGTGATGATGGTCGAATCCGAAGCCAAGGAGCTTTCGGAAGAGGTCATGCTGGGCGCCGTCATGTTCGCTCACGCCGAATCCCGGAAGGTCATCGACGCGATCATCAAGCTCGCCGAAAAGGCCGCGAAGGAACCTTGGGAACTGTCGGTTCAGGATGACGCCGCCGATATGAAGGCGAAGCTCAAGGATTTGATCGGTGCGGATATTGCGGCAGCCTATAAGCTGACCAGCAAGTCGGCCCGTTCGGAAGCGCTGAACGCGGCCCGCGAAAAGGCCAAGGCCGCTTTCGCCGACCAGGATCCGCAGACGCAGATGGTCGCGATCAAGCTCATGAAGAAGCTTGAGTCCGAAATCGTGCGCCACGCCATCCTGAAGGAGGGTCAGCGCATCGACGGCCGGTCGACGACGCAGATCCGGCCGATCGAATCCATGGTCGGCTTCCTGCCGCGCACCCATGGTTCGGCGCTTTTCACTCGTGGCGAGACGCAGGCGATCTGCACCACCACGCTCGGCACCAAGGACGCCGAGCAGATGATCGATGGTTTGACGGGGCTCTCCTATGAGCGCTTCATGCTGCATTACAACTTCCCGCCCTATTCGGTTGGCGAAGTTGGACGTTTCGGCGCTCCCGGCCGCCGCGAGGTGGGGCATGGCAAGCTTGCATGGCGCGCGCTGCACCCTGTGCTGCCGACGCATGACGAGTTCCCCTACACCATTCGCGTGCTGTCCGACATCACCGAATCCAATGGCTCGTCGTCGATGGCGACGGTCTGCGGAGGCTGCCTGTCCATGATGGACGCGGGCGTTCCGCTGAAGCGTCCGGTGTCGGGCATCGCCATGGGCCTTATCCTGGAAGGCGATGAGTTCACCGTCCTTTCGGATATCCTGGGCGATGAGGATCACCTTGGCGACATGGACTTCAAGGTGGCCGGCACCAGCGAGGGCATCACCAGCCTTCAGATGGACATCAAGGTGGCCGGCATCACTGAAGGCATCATGCGCCAGGCGCTGGCGCAGGCGAAGGATGGCCGTGCGCACATCCTGGGCGAAATGGCCAAGGCTCTGGGCGAGGTCCGCACCGAACTGTCGGCCCATGCGCCCCGGATCGAGACGATGCAGATCGACAAGTCGAAGATCCGCGACGTCATCGGCACCGGCGGCAAGGTCATTCGCGAGATCGTCGCGGAGACCGGCGCCAAGGTCGATATCGACGATGACGGCGTCATCAAGATCAGCTCGTCCGACCTGAAGCAGATCGAAGCCGCAAAAGCATGGATCCTTGGCATTGTCGAGGAGCCGGAAGTCGGCAAGATCTATAATGGCAAGGTCGTGAACCTCGTCGACTTCGGCGCCTTCGTGAATTTCATGGGCGGCAAGGACGGCCTCGTCCACGTTTCCGAGATCAGGAACGAGCGCGTCGAGAAGGTGGCCGATGTCCTGTCCGAAGGGCAGGAGGTCAAGGTCAAGGTGCTCGAGATCGACAATCGCGGCAAGGTCCGCCTGTCGATGCGCGTCGTCGACCAGGAAACGGGCGAAGAGCTGGAGGACACCCGTCCGGCTCGCGAACCGCGCGAGCGCGGGGAGCGGGGCGATCGTGGTCCTCGCGGTGATCGCGGCGGACGCGAAGGTGGACGTGGCGACCGTAGCCGCGGGCCTCGTCGTGACCGGGGTGAAAGAGGCGGCAAGGGCGATGATGGCGGCGACGCCGGACTGCCCAGCTTCATCACCCAGGAGGATTGAGCGGGCGACGCCTGCAGCACGGAAAAGGGGCTCTCCGGAGCCCCTTTTTTGTGCCGCCCCGATACAAATTGGACGTTACGTCGTGGCCAGGTTTGATTCAAATCGCAGAGCCCCATGCTATACTGCTGCAATATGTCTACACGCGAGGAGAGGATGGATTGCTGAATGGAGCAGTTCCTGAAGGACGCTACAATCGCCGCGAGCGCGGCCGACCTATGGGATGCCTTCGTTCGGCACATGAAGGCGCATGGTATTTTTCTGATTACCTATGTGCAATTCGCTGCCGGAAGCGTTGCTCCCGGCCGAATATGGGGCGTGCTGCCAACTTTTCCCGACGATTGGCTGGAACGATATGAAGCGGGCCTGTGGGAGGCGGATCCGGTCCGGTCCATGGCGGCTTTTCTGCCAGCGCCCTTCCGCTGGCGGGATATAGAGGAAAGGCGCAACCTTTCGCCCGAGGAAAAGGCCTTCAAGGCGGAAATCGAACGTCATGGCGTTCCCCTGGACGGCCTGATCGTTCCGGTGTTCGGATATGGAAACAGGAACGGCTATGTTGCCTTTGCGCGCCCTGACGGTGGGCTGGACCTTCCTGCCGTCCAACTCGCCGAATATCGCGTGGTCTGCCAATATTTGCATCAGCGCTCTTGCGAATTAGTGCCGCCGGAGGAGACGTCATCCGTCCCGCTCTCAAAAAGGGAAAAGGAGGTGCTAAGATGGGTTGCGCGTGGCAAGAGCAATAGCGTTATTGCCGAAATTCTGGGCGTAAGCGCCAACACGGTGGATACCCATTTGCGCAGGATATATCACAAGCTGAATGTCTGCGATCGCGTGTCGGCAGCGCTTGCCGGGATCAGCAAGGGCATGATCACGCTGGATTAGCTGCATCACCCAATTACGTTACATGTACATGAAACATAGTTCACGCTAGACAGGCTCTCAATCGTCTGAGGCGCCATCTGAATGGGGCCCAAGATGACCGGAAGAGGGCGTTTCACTGCATAGCAGGGGACTACCACACCCGGCGCATTATTGCCGGCAAGAGCTTTCGGGTCGCACGAGTGCGGGGCGGTTCATCCAAAGAGGAGGACTGTCCCGCATTTGTATTTCCGGCAGGTCCGGGCTCCCCAACATCATGGAGGCACCCTGTTTCGCGGTGCTTACACAATTGCTTGGCGGGGGCGAAACGGTGGGCTATGACCCGTCCCCATGCACAAGACTCTCGTTAAGCCGCTCGTCGCCGGTCTGACCCTCGCCCTTCTCGCCGGATGCGCCACCAGCAAGAACAAGGCCGACACCAACTATGTCGCCCGCGACGTCAGCACCCTTTACAATGCGGCCAAATACCGGCTGGACAGGGGGCAATTCAAAATGGCCGCCGCCCTGTTCGATGAAGTGGAGCGGCAGCATCCCTATTCGCCCTGGGCACGGCGGGCGCAGCTTATGAGCGCGTTCAGCTATTATATGGGCCGGGACTATACGCAGTCGATCCAGTCGGCTCAGCGCTTCCTGTCCATCCACCCAGGCAACAAGGACGCGCCCTACGCTTATTATCTGATCGGCCTTTGCTATTATGAGCAGATCGCCGACGTCACCCGCGACCAGAAGATCACCGAGCAGGCGCTGGGCGCCCTTGGCGAACTCATCCGCCGTTATCCCACCAGCCGCTATGCCGCCGATGCGCGGCTGAAGGTCGATCTGGTGAACGATCATCTTGCGGGCAAGGAAATGGAGATCGGCCGCTTCTATGAACGCCGCGCCCAATGGCTGGCGGCCACGATCCGGTTCCGTACGGTGATCGACAAATATCAGACCACGACGCATACGCCAGAAGCCCTGATGCGTCTTACCGAAAGCTATCTGGCCCTCGGCATTCCCGCAGAAGCCAAGAAGGCGGCGGCGGTACTCGGCGCCAATTATCCGGGCAGCAAATGGTACAGGCGCGCCTATGACCTTATCCAGGAACATGCGCGCGGAGCCTGATGCCCGCTGCTTGGTGGCGACGCCTTATAGCGGTGTTTCCCGATCGTCATTCCCGCGAAAGCGGGAACCCATTTTTTCTCTTGGCTCTACCTTGGTGATCGAGCCGGGTTGGGTTCCCGCTTTCGCGGGAATGACAATTGAGGGATAAGAGCGCTTCCATGCTGACCGCCCTTTCCATCCGCAATGTCGTGCTCATCGAGGCGCTGGATCTTGAATTCGGCCCTGGTCTGGGCGTGCTGACCGGAGAGACCGGAGCGGGCAAATCCATCCTTCTGGACTCGCTGGGACTTGCATTGGGCGCGCGGGCCGACACGGGACTGGTGCGGCAGGGGGAGGAGAGGGCAAGCGTTACCGCCACCTTCGCCGAGCCCGATGCCGGCCATCCACTTCGAAGCATAGTTGCCGAAAATGGCATTGAGCTTGTGCCTGGCGAACCGCTTATCATTCGGCGCACGCTGCGCGCGGATGGCGGGAGCCGGGGCTTTATCAATGACCAGCCATGCTCAGCCGGACTGCTGAGGGAAATTGGCGGCTGTCTTATTGAAATCCACGGCCAGCATGATGATCGCGGACTGCTAAATCCGCGTGGTCACCGGGCCCTGCTCGATGCATTTGGCAGATGCGACAGCGGCGCTGTGGCAGCCGCTCATGAGGTATGGCGGACCGCCGAAGCCGCCTTGGCCAAGGCCCGCGAAGAGGTGGAGAACGCTGCGCGCGACCGTGACTATCTGCAGCACAGCATCGCCGAATTGGCGGCATTCGATCCGCAGGAGGGCGAGGAGGAGGCGCTCGCCACCGAGCGATCCGACATGCAGAAGGGCGCCCGGCTTGCCGACGAGTTAACAACCGTTGGCGAATTGCTGCTGGGCTCCGAAGGCGGACTTGCGCAACTGAGGCAGGCGGCGCGGCGGCTCGACAGAATGGCCGGGGAGCATGACCTGCTTGCTGAGGCGCTCGCGAGCCTCGACCGCGCGGTCATCGAAGCGAGCGAGGCTGAAGAAAAGCTTGCTGCGGCAGGCGAGGCTCTGAGCTACGATCCAGACCGGCTGGAAGCGATCGAAACGCGCCTGTTTGACTTGCGCGCTCTGGCGCGCAAGCATCGGGTGGAGCCGGACCAATTGGGCGCGCTCTACAAGGAAATGGCCGGTAAGCTCGCCCGCATGGACGCGGGCGCGGAAGGTTTGCATCAGCTTGAAGCAGAGCTTGCCGCCAAGGCTTCGGCTTACAAGGCGGCGGCGGAAAAGTTGAGCGCAGAGCGGCGGGAGGCTGCGGCCAGGCTTGACCATGCGGTCGCAGCGGAACTTGCGCCGCTCAAGCTGGATGCAGCCCGTTTCCGCACGGTCGTGGAGCCGCTTCCCGAAGGACAGTGGGGGAGCGGGGGTGCGGACCGCGTGGAATTTGAAATCTCCACCAATCCCGGAGCGCCCTTTGCGCCGCTCATCAAGATCGCGTCTGGCGGAGAGCTTTCGCGCTTCATCCTGGCGCTCAAGGTCGCGCTCGCCGAAGAGGGCGGGGCAGACACGATGATCTTCGATGAGATCGACCGTGGTGTCGGCGGGGCCGTGGCCTCTGCCATTGGCGAACGCCTGGCACGGCTGTCGCAGAAGAACCAGCTTCTGGTCGTCACTCACTCGCCGCAGGTGGCGGCACGCGGCCGTACCCATATGCTGATCGCAAAGGCCAGCGACGGCGCCGTCACCCGTACGGGCGTTCATGCGCTGGGCGATGGGGACAGGCGCGAGGAGATCGCCCGCATGCTTTCCGGCGCTGCCATTACGGAAGAGGCGAGAGCGCAGGCGGACCGGTTGCTGGAGGGGGTGTGATGATGATTGGACGACATAACGCATGACCTCCGGGCCCATCACCGAAGCCGCCGCCGCCAATGAACTGATGCGCCTTGCCAAGGCCATTGCACGGCATAACCGGCTTTATCACACTGAGGATTCGCCTGAGATCAGCGATGCCGACTATGATGCGCTCGTCCGCCGCAACGCTGAACTGGAGGCCCAGTTTCCGCACCTCGTCAGGGAGGATAGTCCGTCGCGCCAGGTGGGCGCAATGGTCGAAAGCTCCCCGCTCAGCAAGGTAATGCATGAGCAGCGGCTCTATTCGCTCGATAACGGCTTTTCAGATGAGGATATTGCGGAGTTCACAGGGCGCATCAGGCGCTATCTGAACCTGCCGGAAGGATCGCCGGTGGCGATGACGGCGGAGGACAAGATTGACGGCCTCTCCCTCTCCATCCGTTATGAGGGACGAAAGCTTGTGCGCGCCGCGACAAGGGGCGACGGGCTGGTGGGCGAGGATGTGACGGCCAATGCGCGCACCATCAGCGACATCCCGCAAGAACTGCCTCCCACCGCACCGGAGCTGTTCGAGGTGCGGGGCGAGGTCTATATGGCCAAGGCCGACTTCGTTGCATTGAACGAGCGGCAGGCGGCAAGCGGCGGCAAGGTCTTTGCCAATCCGCGCAATGCCGCCGCCGGCTCTCTCAGGCAATTGGATGCCGCCGTCACGGCTGCAAGGCCGCTCCGCTTTCTGGCCCATGGCTGGGGCGTTGCCAGTCAGGTTCCGGGCGCGACGCAGACCGAAGTCATGCGCACCATAGAAAGCTGGGGTGTGCCGGTGTCCGAACATCTTCAGCGCTTCGAAACATTGGAAGCATTGCTGGACCATTATCGCGCCATCGAAAGGCTGCGCGCGGACCTGCCCTACGACATTGATGGCGTGGTTTACAAGGTCGACCGGCTGGACTGGCAGGCGCGGCTGGGCTTTGTCGCCAAGGCGCCGCGCTGGGCGCTGGCGCACAAATTTCCCGCCGAAAAGGCGCAAACCACGCTGCTTCGGATCGACACCAACACAGGCCGCACCGGCAAGATAACACCGATCGGGCGGCTGCAGCCCGTTACCGTGGGCGGCGTCGTGGTATCCAATGTGACCCTGCACAATATGGACGAGATCGAACGCCTGGGTTTGCGTGAGGGCGACAGGATTGTTGTCCAGCGGGCCGGCGATGTGATTCCGCAGGTGGTGGACAATCTCACCCGGGGCGAACCGGGCGGGACATGGCGCTTTGGCGGTCATTGCCCCGATTGCGGATCGGAAGCCGTCCGGGAAGAGGGCGAAGTCGATTATCGCTGTACCGGGGGCCTTATCTGCCGGGCGCAGCGGGTGCAGCGGCTCATTCATTTTGTCAGCCGTTCAGCGATGGACATTGATGGGCTGGGGGAAAAGAGCATCCAGGAGTTTTTCGAACTGGGCTGGCTGGAAAGTCCCGCCGACATATTCCGCCTGCACGGGCGGCGGGACGCCTTGCTCGGCCGAGAAGGCTGGCAACAGAAGTCAGTGGATAATCTGCTGTCGGCAATTGAAGCCCGAAGAGAACCTGACGCTGCGCGGTTCCTCTTTGGGCTCGGTATCCGTCATGTGGGATCGGTGACGGCTCGCGACCTGATGAAGACCTTCGGCACGGTGGCACGGCTGGCTGAGGTGGCAATGGCGGCGCATGACAACGAAGGCGCCCGGAACGAGATCACGTGCATCGACGGCATCGGCCTGGCTGTGGCAGAGGCGCTGGCTGATTTCTTCCATGAGCCGCATAACCGGGCGGTCTGGGATGACCTGCTGCACGAAATCCGCCCGCAGCCTTATATTTCCAATGTGCGGGAGTCAGCTCTTACCGGCAAGACGGTGGTGTTCACCGGCAAGCTCGAAACCATGAGCCGCGATGAAGCCAAAGCCCAGGCCGAGGCTTTGGGGGCAAAGGCCGCGGGATCCGTGTCCGCCAATACGGATCTGGTCGTCGCAGGACCGGGGGCCGGTTCCAAGCTCAAGAAGGCGGCGGAGCTTGGAATTCCCGTCATTGACGAGGCTGAATGGGGGAAAATCGTTTCGGAATCGTCTCTTTAGATCGGTTCATGCCCTTTGGGAAGGGAGCGATCCGTTCCGGGGCGCGTATCTAGTTGAAATTTTACTCATATTTTACGGTTTTCGGCCATGTGTAGCACTGTGGGGCCAAAAAAAGGGGCGCATGCCTTCACAGTGAGGTACGGACCAAAATGTCAATGATAAACCACCAGACTCTGCAAGACTCGGATACGAGCGAAGAGCATCGCCGGTCCGACAGGCAGGTGGTGACCGTCCGTTGGGTCGCGAAAATGACCGGGGAAAAGGGACAGGAGCTCTGCCTGATCCGGAATATATCAACCGGCGGCGTGATGGCGAACATCTATTCCACGCATGAGGTGGGCGAGCAGATCAGCCTGGAAATAAGATCAGGCCAGCAGCTCCAGGGCGAGATCGTCTGGATGCGGGACGGCTGCGTCGGCATACGTTTCCTCGAGTCCGTCAACGTCGATGAAATGCTGAAGTCAGCCTCCGTGGACCGGAATGGTTTGCGCACCCGCCCGCCGCGTATCGAGGTTTATGGCCAGGCCAATATCAAGATCGGCGACCGGACCTATTCGGTCGACCTTTGCGATCTTTCCCAGGGCGGCGTGAAAGTCACGCTGCCCGAACCCATCGCGGCGGGTAACGAGGTGGTCGTTTCCATCGGTGGGCTGGAGGATCGCAAGAGCCTGATTCGCTGGCAGAAGAATGGGCGGGCGGGACTGTCCTTTGTCAGGCCGATTTCCTTTGACCTGCTGGTCGAATGGCTGAGCGCGCAGCTCAATGCCGATGGTGCGGCAAATGTGTTCTGAAGTGCGTCGGAGTTGGAGCGAAGAGTCCTAAATCTGCAACACGGTTGCTGAGCGATGCCACTGGCGGTGTACCCGCCGGGTCAAGGCCCTCGCTCCAGGGCAGCGGGGTCCCTGCCTGCGCAGGGACGACCAGTGCCCTGGGGATTACGGGGACCCCGCTGCCTTAGAGGCAATTCCTTTGAAGGGCTTCAACAAGCTCCGCCTGAACGGAGATCCTACGCTCGCCGCTCTAGCCGAGATTGGCCTCGCTATTCCCGGCTTGCCCTCAACGCAGCGCCGGCGGCAATGGGAGCCATCCCGACCAGCAGCAGGGACGTTGCGGCCAGGAACTTGATGGCCGCACCGCTTCCCGCTTCGAGCGATCCGGCTCCGAAAATCAACAGCGGCACGGCAAGCGGCAGCGCCAGCAGGCCCGCCAGAGCGCCGCTGCTCCGCAACCCGGCGGTAAGAGCGCAGACCATTAGACCGAGCGCGGCAAGCGCAGGGGTGCCGAGCGCCAGGCCAATTTCCAGCCGCAAAAGCGTTGAACCCTCCATGTTGAGAAGGGCAGCGGCGGGCAAGGCAGCGAGCATGAGCGGGGGGCCGAAGCTGAGCCAATGCGCGAGCAGCTTGGCTATGGCAATGACTTCATCCGCAAGGCCGCGGAGCACCAACTGATCCAGCAGCCCACTGTCGCGGTCTGGCAGAATCAGCCGGTCCACGGGCAATAAGGCCGCCAGCAGCGCCGCGATCCAGACCACTCCGCCCCCAGTGCGCGCCAGTAGGGCGGCATCGGGGCCCACGGCAAACGGGAAAAGTGTGGCGACCAGCAGGAGGAATGCCACTGGCAGCCAGGCGCCGCCACTGCGATAGGCAAAGCCGGTATCCCGCATGAGGAGGATCATGAAGGGTCCGTTCACTCTGCCCCCAAGGCTATATGCTGAGTGAAAAGGAGTGGCAGGGGCTGATGGGAAGCAGCCAATATCGTGCCGCCCGCCGCAAGGTGAATCTGCATGACTGCGCCCAGCAATTCCTGGGAAGCGGTATCCAGGCCATTTGCGGGCTCATCCAACAGCCAGATGGGTGCCTTGCTGGCAAGCACCCGCGCCAGCATCGCCCGCTTGCGCTGACCGGTGGAAAGCATCCGCACCGGGACCTGCGCCAAATGCCCCAGTGACAAGGCGGCCAGGGCCTCATCCACCGCAGCGCCGTCATTGCCGTCGACGCGCGCCCAGAAGGAAAGGGCCCGCCCCAATGGCTTGTGCATGTCGAGGGCCAGATTTTCATCGCTCATGGCCATGCGCCCAGCCCGCTCGATGCGGCCGGCGGCGGGCTGCAGCAATCCGGCAGCCAGCCGAATCAGGCTGGACTTGCCAGTGCCGTTCGGTCCCGCGACAAGGGCAGCCTCTCCGGGAGCAAGCGTGAAGCTCATGCCTTCGAACAGCAGCCGTTCGCCGCGCAGGCAAGTGACGGTATTGAAACAAAGGCTTGCACCCTTGCCCATCATGCCCACATCTGCCCCGGTCCGCGTCATGCCAAAGCCATAAGCGCGCGGCATTAAATGTCCAGAAGGGAGACGGCTCATGGTGACAAAGCTGACGGATGAAGAACGGGACGCAGCGCTGGTGGCCCTGCCGGATTGGACCCATGATCTCGACCGCGACGGGATCAAGCGCAGCTTCCGCTTCGATGATTTCACGGCTGCGTTCGGTTTCATGGCGAAGGTGGCGCTGCTCGCGGAAAAGGCGGATCATCATCCCGAATGGTTCAACGTCTATAATCGGGTCGACATTTTGCTCACCACACATGATGCCGGGGGGCTGTCCCAGCGGGATTTCGACCTTGCGCGCAAGATTGATGCGCTGGTCAGCCGAGCATAAGGATTAGCATTATGGACGATCTGACTGCCTTCGCGCTTGCCTTGCCCAAGGCCGAACTGCACCTGCACATCGAGGGCAGTCTGGAACCGGAGCAGATGTTTGAACTTGCCCGGCGAAACAAGGTCGACATTCCCTTTGCAAGCGTGGAGGAAGTCCGGGCGGCCTACAGCTTCTCCAATCTTCAGGACTTCCTGGATATCTATTATCAGGGGGCCAATGTCCTGCGGACGGAGGAAGATTTCCGTGACCTGGCGCTTGCCTATTTTGAGCGGGCGGCAGCGGACAATGTCGTTCATGCGGAAATCTTCTTCGATCCGCAGACGCACACGGCGAGGGGTATCCCCTTCGGCGTCGTGGCGGACGGGCTGCTCGATGCAATGGATCGGGCAGAGGCGAAATATGGTCTCACCTCCAAACTGATCCTCTGCTTTCTTCGTCATCTGGACGAAGAGGACGCCTTTGCTACGTTTCGCGAAGCCGAGCCCTATTTCGGCCGAATCGCGGCCGTGGGACTGGATTCATCCGAGGTCGGCCATCCGCCCCGGAAATTTGCGCGTGTCTTCGAGGCGGCGGGCGATGCCGGATTGCTGCGCGTCGCGCATGCAGGGGAAGAAGGGCCGCCCGAATATATTTGGGAGGCGCTTGATCTGCTGAACATCGACCGGCTCGATCATGGCAACCGTTCACTTGAAGATCCGCTGCTGGTGGCTCGGCTGGCGCGGCAAGCGATGACCCTGACCGTATGTCCGCTATCCAATCTGAAGCTTTGCGTCGTGGACGACATCGGCAAACATCCGATCGGCAGGATGTTGGAACTCGGTCTTCGCGCCACGGTCAATTCCGATGATCCGGCCTATTTCGGCGGCTATGTGAATGACAATTTCCGTGCCCTGGCAGAGACGGGGAAGTTGGGCCGCCGGGATTTCCAGACTTTGGCCCGCAACAGCTTTCTTGGCTCATTCCTTCCCCAGGAGGAGATTGTCCGGCATCTGGCTGCTGTCGATGCTGTTGACTGAAGCGCGGCCATAGGCCCGTATGAAAGCGTCCACTGCGTAGGCCGCTTCAGCCGCCGTTTCTTCCGGTGTCGGCAGCCCGATGACATTTAGAAGAAGCTTTTGATGGCATCCGGTCATGCAGAGGCCCATGAGATGATCCGCCGCAATGCTCGTTTCGACTCTCCGGATCGATCCTTCTTCCACGCATTGGTCCAGATAGTCGGCGATCAGGCATTTGACGGCCTTCAGGCGTTCGAAAAAAATCCGGCCAAGTTCCGGGAAACGTCCGCCTTCACCGTTGATCAGGCGATGCAATTGAATCGCAGAAGGGTCGCTGAGCTTTCGGACGAATTGCAGGCAAAGGCGGGCGAGCGTCGAATGCACATCTTCGTGCAATTCCAGGACTTCGAGGAGTTCCTGCTTGAACTTGGCGGTGGCGTCCTCCAGCACTGCCGAGAACAGATCCTGCTTTGACGGGAAATAGCTCCACAATGTTCCCTTGGACCCGCCCAATGTGGCGGCGATGTCCGACATCGTCGTTGCCGCATAGCCGCGCTCGAAAAAAGATTGGCGGGCCACTTCCAGGATGCAGGCCCGCCGCTCATATTTCCGCGCTTCTCTTCTGCTCATTTCCATGATCATATTGCATAATGCGGCCTTTGTGGACAGGGAATGCTGGACTTGGGGGACTCCTGACTCTTCAGCCGGCAAAAGCCTTCTCAATCACATAGTCGCCCGGCTTTGCGTTTGATCCCTCCTGGAAGCCCAGCCGCTCCAATATGGTCTGGCAATCCCTTATCATGTGCATGCTGCCGCAGAGCATGACGCGGTCATGGGAAGGATTGAGCCGCTTCTCTCCGGCAGTCGTGCGGAACATTTCAGGCTCCTGCATCAGCGCGGTGATCCTCTTCTGGGTGGGGAAGGGCTCCCGGGTGACGGTGGGGATATAGCTGAGTTGCACCAAAGCCTGATCCTGCACCAAAGGGTCGCCGGCCAGCAAGCCAGTCAGTTCGTCGCGATAAGCAAGGTCGCTTACCCGGCGCACGCTGTGGACCACCACCACTTGCGCGAAGCGGTCGTAAACGTCAGGATCGCGGATGATCGACAGGAAGGGGGCAAGCCCGGTTCCGGTGGCAAGCAGGAACAGCCGTTTCCCCGGCGTCAGAGCATCGGTGACCAGCGTTCCGGTTGTCTTGCGCGCCAGATAGACCTCATCGCCGGGTCGAATTTGCTGCAGCCTGGACGTAAGCGGTCCTTGCGGAACCTTGATGGACAGGAACTCCACCTCATCGGCATAGGCAGGGCTCGCTATCGAATAGGCGCGAAGAAGCGGCCTGCCGGAATCCTTGTTTGATTCCATTTGGCTTGAGATCATGGTGGGCAGCCCCAGCATCACAAATTCTCCCGACCGGAACCGAAGCGAAGGGGGCCTTGTGAGGGCAAAGCTGAACAGATGCTCGTTCCAATGCCGCACCCAATTGACACGCTCGATATGATAGGCCGCATTGGGAGCGATCCTTGCGGCAAGATTGCGGTTGCTCATCATGCTTGTCCTCTCGCGATGGATTGAGGGAATGCTGGCACAAGCGGCGTCAGGCCCGCTCCCGAAAGTCCGTGCAAGGCGGCGCGGGTGGCCGAGAAAAAGGCTGTTACTGCCTCATCCTTCAGCAGCATTTCGATGACCGCAATCGCGGCGCACTCGTCGCCTGCCGCCATGTCGCTCCACAGGCGCAGCAACACGGCTTCCGTCTCATTGATCGTGTGATTGTGCAGGCAGTGGAAGTCCAGCTCCTCGCGGGCGTCGCAGCTAAGCGTGCTCATCACAATGTGGAAATGCGGCAGGGCGTCAATGGCCGACATTTTTAGGAAGGCCGGGGCAAGCCCGGCGGGCGGGCAGGCTCCTTTGCGCCGGACGGTGACCCAGGCGCGCATGGCCCAAAGCAGGAAGCGGCTGCCTTCCGGTAATATGCTCACCGGCCGGTCGAGGAGATTATACATCGAGCGGTTCTCCTGATTCTCTTGAACTGTAGAATTTTAGCTTGATATTGCGAGTAATTATCAATAGCTAACATAGCTGATCCCACGGGATCGTCAAGCAGCGTGCATCTACCCGGTCCCGCACTCCTCCCGGATGCACGTGATGACTGGCACCGCCGGTTCCTCCGGCCGGCGGTGTCCTTTCCAAAAATGGGAGGACAAAGGAGTAACGCATGCCGTTCAATCTGGACCTGATGGCACAAACCCCCGACATCCGCTGCATGCCTGCGGCCCAAGCCCGGATCACATTTGCCACTCGCATCGCAGTGGTTTTCAGCAAGCTCGGGCGGGATCCGCGTGCGGAGCTTGCCAACCGGCTGGGATCCGAGGGCGCGGCCCGGCATTTTTTGGCTTTGGTGGAGGAAGTTGGGGCAAGCTGGCCGGAGCCGGTCTATGTCAATTCGCCCTGCTGTCCGAAGCTGAGCTATGACGAAATGATGGTTCTGGATCTCCTGACGGCCTGCGGCCAGGATGATCGGCAGACATTCGACGATCTGCTGCGCGATATGCTGCCCGCCGAAGCGCGGGATCGAATCTACACTGCGGGCAATGCCTTCATCGGCAGCTATGTCCAGCGCGTCGCTGAAGGTGGAGGGTGAATGTATTGCGGGGCGCTATTCGGGCACCGCGATGTCTTCGCCCTTCTTCTGCTCCCGGCGATCGGTGAACCAGATGGTGACCAAGGTGATCTCGTAAAGCAGGATCAGCGGGATCGCGAGCATGAGCTGCGATACCACGTCAGGCGGCGTCAGCACGGCTGCAGCAACGAACGCCAGCACGATCATATAGCGGCGGACCCCCAATAGCTGCTGCCGCGTAACAATGCCGGCACGGTTCAGCAGCATGAGCAGAACAGGCATCAGGAAGCTGATCCCGAAGGCCAGGATGAACTGCATCACCAGCGACAAATAGCTGTCAGTGCTCGGCAGTGCTTCGACGTCCAGCCCGCCACTTTGGCCTTCAAAGCTGAGGAAGAAATGAAAGGCTGTCGGCATCACCACATAATAGGCAAGCGCTGCGCCCATGGTGAACAGGACGGGCGTTGCAACAAGGAAGGGCAGGAACGCCTTTTTCTCCTTCGCATACAGCCCCGGCGCTACAAAGGCCCAAAGCTGATTGGCAATGATGGGAAAGGAAACGAAAAACGCGGCGAAGAGAGCCACCTTCACCTGTACGAAAAAGGCCTCATAGAGCTTCGTGTAGACAAGGCGTCCATGACCTTGGCCAAAGGCTTCAGACAGGGGACGGACCAGAAAGCCGAAAATCTGTTCGGAAAAATAGAAGCAGACGCCAAAGGAAACAATCAGCGCGCCGATGCACCACATCAGCCGCCGCCGCAGTTCCAGTAAATGTTCGAGCAACGGCGCGCGCGTGTCGTCTATGTCTTTCATGCGGCGCTGCTGTCCTTGGCTGGCGCAGCCGGCGAGCCGGTTTCACTCGCATTGGCGGAGGCTGCGGCGGGCAGTGGCTTGGCCGGTTCGTCCGCCAGATCCGCTGATGGAAACTGCTTCATGATCCGCTCATTCTCGGCGGCCCATTTCTTTTCAAGCTCCTCCATCTCCGCCTCGCGAATCATGGCGTCGATGCCTGTGCGGAAATGACGGGCCATACCGCGCGCCTTGCCGACGACCTGACCAACCTTGTAGAGCGCGCGCGGCAAATCCTTCGGGCCGATGACGACGATGGCCACGATTGCGATAAGCAAAAGCTCGGTTGAGCCGATATCGAACATCTGGTGCTGTTGTCCGGGTCAGAGCTGGGCGTTAGCCGTGCTTCTGCTCTTCAGCGACCTGCTGCGCCTGCTTTTCAGCGGCCGGCTGGGATTCGATGCGGCTCGCCGGCTTGGCCGAGTTGCTGTCCTCATCGTCCGCCAAGCCCTTTTTGAAGCTCTTCAGACCCTTTGCGACGTCACCCATCATATCGGAAAAGCGGCCCTTTCCGAACAGCAGCAAGATCACGATACCAACAACCAGCCAATGCCAGATGCTAAGGCCACCCATTTCAAATTCTCCTAGTATGAGCCACCTATCTAGGCGTCTTCCTCGTCCTTTTCCAGCGGCGATTGCCCGGCCAACCCCTCGATCGCCAGATCGATGGGGTCGAGCAAACCGGCCGCTCTCAAATCGTCGATGCCCGGAAGGTCACGGCGGCTGCTAAGGCCGAAATGTGACAGAAATTCGCTCGTGGTCGCATAAATCAGCGGTCGGCCCGGCACCTCGCGCCGCCCCGCTGGACGAATCCAGCCGGCCTCCATCAATACGTCAAGCGTACCCTTGGCCACCTGCACGCCGCGTATGGCCTCTATCTCGGCGCGGCTGACCGGTTCATGATAGGCGATGATCGCCAGCGTTTCCATACCTGCGCGGGAAAGCTTGCGCGCTTCCTCCTTTTCCCGGCGGAGGATATGGGCAAGGTCGGGCGCGGTCTGGAAATGCCAGCGACCGCCCCGTTCCACCAGTTGGAAGCCGCGCTCCGCATAGTCGAATGCCAGCCGGTCCAGCGCTGCGGAAACATTGCCTTCCTGTCCCACATATTGCCTGATCTCGCCAACCGTCAGCGGCTTGTCGGAGGCAAAGAGAGTGGCCTCCACGGCGCGGACGAAATCATCGGGCGGGGTCATGGTGCTATACCCGGTGCGCTGGCCGTTCGCAGGAAAATCGGTTGGAATATGCCCTCCTGGCGAATGTCGAGCTTTCCCTGCCGTGCAAGCTCCAGGGCCGCGACGAAACTGCTGGCGAGGGCGGAGCGCCGCAGCGCCGGGCTCGCGCCGTCCGGCAGGAAGCTTTCGAGGCTTGCCCAATCAAGTTGCACGCCGATC
>NZ_DATEMB010000056.1:0-79867 GCF_035276005.1 Rhizorhapis sp. | reverse complement strand
CCGCGCCATCATTCCCAGCAACATCAACCACCCCGAATCCGAGCCGATGGCGATCGGCCGCAATTTCCTGGTCAAGATCAACGCCAATATCGGCAACAGCGCCGTCGCCTCTTCGGTTGCCGAGGAAGTGGAAAAAATGGTCTGGTCGATCCGCTGGGGCGCGGACACCGTCATGGACCTCTCCACCGGCCGCAATATTCACGACACGCGCGAATGGATCCTCCGCAACAGCCCCGTGCCCATCGGCACCGTGCCCATTTATCAGGCGCTGGAAAAGGTGGGCGGCATTGCCGAGGACCTCACATGGGAAATCTTCCGGGACACGCTGATCGAGCAGGCCGAACAGGGCGTCGACTATTTCACCATCCATGCGGGCGTACGCCTGCCCTATATCCCGATGACCGCCAAGCGCGTGACCGGCATTGTCAGCCGGGGCGGCTCGATCATGGCGAAATGGTGCCTCGCCCACCACAAGGAAAGCTTCCTCTACGAGCATTTCGACGAGATCACGGAGATCATGAAGGCCTATGACATCGCCTATTCGCTGGGCGACGGACTGCGCCCCGGATCGATTGCCGACGCCAATGATGAAGCGCAGTTCAGCGAGCTTTACACGCTGGGCGAACTGACGAAACGCGCCTGGGAACAGGATGTACAGGTGATGATCGAAGGCCCCGGCCATGTGCCGATGCACAAGATCAAGGAAAATATGGACAAGCAGCTCGCCGCCTGCGGTGAAGCCCCCTTCTACACGCTTGGGCCACTCACCACCGATATTGCGCCGGGCTATGACCATATCACCTCAGGCATCGGCGCCGCCATGATCGGCTGGTACGGCACCGCGATGCTTTGCTATGTGACGCCCAAGGAGCATCTCGGCCTCCCCGACCGCGACGATGTGAAGGTCGGCGTCGTCACCTACAAGCTGGCCGCCCACGCCGCCGACCTCGCCAAGGGCCACCCGGCCGCCAAAGTCCGCGATGACGCACTCAGCAAAGCCCGCTTTGAATTCCGCTGGCGGGACCAGTTCAACCTGTCGCTCGATCCCGATACGGCCGAGCAGTATCACGACCAGACCCTGCCAGCCGAAGGCGCAAAGACGGCGCATTTCTGCAGCATGTGCGGACCGAAATTCTGCTCGATGAAGATCACCCAGGAAGTGCGGGACTTCGCGGCAAAGCAGAATCAGGGAGCCGAGAACTTTCTGGCCGCAGATGAGGCTGAGGCCGGGATGAAGGAGATGAGCGAAGTCTTCAAGGATAAGGGTGGGGAAATATATCTGCCAGCGGTGGAGTGAGCTAAAAAACGCCTCCACTTCAGGGGCGTTGGGGTGGGGCCTGTCCAGCGCTCAATACCGGTTGTCCACCGAATTGGGGGAGTCATGCCAACCGTTTTGCGTCTCAATGGCTACCGCTTTTATTTCTACCCAATGAGCCGCCACAGCGCACGTCGATAATCATTTCCGGCGATAAAGGCTCTCAGCCGGCCTCGTCGCTGCCACCTACCCCGAACTTTGCCATCACCTCCTGCCCGGTGAGCCTTTCGCGCTGGCCCGCGAAGTCATAATAGTCCGGCTTATCGTCGATGAAAATTTCCTCGGCGAATTGGAAGCCGCCGGCGCTGTCGAACAGGCCTGCGGTGAAGGAATAGCTGGCTGCCGGCTTGTAATAGTAGAAGATATGCGTGCCGCACTTCTTGCAAAAGCCCCGTTCAGCCCAATCGGACGAGGGATAGCGGGCGATGTAGTCGCTGCCCTCCATCTGGGGATTGGTCACCATCTTGAGCGAAAGAAACGGCCCGCCGCCCCATCGGCGGCACATGCCGCAATGACAAGCCTCAACATGAGGCTGGGGCGGCGTCATTCGCACCGTAACCGCGCCACATAGACACTTTCCCTCGATCCTGTCCGCAGCCATGTCCGACTCCTCATCCCGCACGCCCATGATAGCGTCACCTGCAGACGGAGGAAGAGACGTCAGCTTCCAAAATCCGCGATGACGGCCGCCAAAATGGATGCGCTGTTCGGTCTCTCCGGCCTTGCATGCTTCAGCGCTACGCATAGCGAGTCAGTTCTGCGGCATATGGAAACCGACGCTTTTCGCCGTGGTATGAACCAATGCAGCTTGGACAGCACCAAGACGGGGTCCCCCTTCCACGGTCTTTCGACCGCTCGGTTCCGCGCGGCTTTTATCAGGGATGCCGCTTGCTCCCCCTGCCCGGCATGCGCAGGACGAGAGCCTGACGGCCTCGCATATCGGTTTTCGAACTGTCGACACGAGAAAACCGCCGCCGGTCCGCGCTCCCGATATTTGATTCAGGCCGGACAAGCGCTTTCGCGGCTTGCCCCGTCGCTTACCCCTCGATCAAGTTCTTCAGAGCTTTGAGATCCCGGTTGACCCACTTGATGTCGGATGCGAACCGTTCATCGTCCATGGAGGGCTGACGGAACAGCGTCAGCATAACCTCAGCGCCGCTTCCATTCTGCAGAACGCGCAGCGGCACGTAGATCTCCGTACCCTCCCCAATATCCACATAATGATCCATTACCCCATACAGATTATGGGGCGTAAAGCGGATGCGGACGGGGCCGTCAGGACCATCTGCAAGCCAATGATCACCATCGTTTCGAAGGTCGGACTCTGCCAGTCCGGAAGCCCATTTCGGGAAAAATTCCGGTCGCCAAATCTTCTCGTAAAGCGTCTGCCATTCATGGTTGATCGTGACGCTGTAGGTGCGGGCAGGTAACATGTCGCTTTCCCGATATGACCATAGTCAAATATTTGCAATGCGCAGAGGCTGCTTGCCAGAGCGCCGCGGCACTTCGTGGCCCATTCATCCCATCTCAAGAGCGGTCGGACGCGTAATTGCATTGCTGGTGGCGACCTTGATTTGGACTCCGTGCCGCCCTATGGCAAGCACCGCTGCGCTGTGGGCGGCTTAACCTTCACCCCACCATCGAGGCGAGGTTCGTTGTCCCGGCCGATCCGTTCAGTTTTTTCTTCCTGGCCAGAGCGCATTCGCGCAGAATTCGGACCACGAGCGGCAGGGATTATCCTGACGCTGTTGCTGGAGGGGCTGCTGGCCCTTCTCTTGCTCACATTGGCGCCGTCGATCAAGCCCCAGGAAGAGGCCGCCGTAGCGGTATTCAATTTGGACGCAAGGCCGGATTCGGAGCAGACTGCGGACCCGTCCGAAACCAAGGTGCAGGACGCGCCCGCCGTGGAGCAACGACCCCAGCCGGAACCAGAGCCCCATCAGCCCGTCGAACCACGGCCCGCGCCAACAGACCCTCCGTGGATTGAGCTTTCACGCGAGCAGATGGCTGCCGCCGACATCGCCGTCATAAGCCCACGCCCGGCCCTGCCTTCTGTGGCCCGTCAGCCGACGGCAGGTCCGCCCGATACCGGCACACCGGGCGACACGCAGCGCGTGCCTGGGCAGGGACCGCATGGCGAGCCGCTCTATGCCGCCTCCTGGTATCGCGAGCCCTATGATGACGAGCTGCGCGGGTACCTGTCTACTGCGCGGGGACCGGGGTGGGGTCTGATCGCATGCCGCACCGTGCCGGATTATCGCGTGGAGGATTGTGTGACGGTCGACGAGTATCCGGCGGGATCGAACATCGCTCACGCAGTTCTAGCCGCCGCGTGGCAATTCCGCGTACGCCCGCCACAGATTGGTGGGCGGCTGAAGATCGGCGAATGGGTGCGGATTCGGATCGATTATGATTTACGGAGGCAATAGGCTCGGCCTGCCGCAACAAAGCGCAGCCAGTTGCTGCTTGGCAGTCTGCATCGGTTCGCCGCACGATGCACTCGAATTATCCGCACAATTGCCGAAGTTGCCCGGAGTGTTCATCTCCCCGCAAGGTTGGCCTGAACACGCAGGATATCCATAGCGTTCGGGTGCAGCTAAATGCCGCGCATCTTAACGAAGCTACATGGAGGGGGTTCTGACAGCCGGTTACGCCATCACGGGGCGGCGGTCGGACGAGAAGCTGCGATCACGCAGGCCCGACTGGTCGAGTTTGAAGGAGTACCGCAATGAGTGTCATTTCCAAAAATTCAAGAGTTCTCTTACTGTTTCCCATGCTTACCGGATTAGCGTCGGTCAGCTTGGCTGCACAGCAGCCGCAGGACCCGCCAGAGGCCGACCTCTCGGCAACCTACAGCTCGCCTTCGCCTGAAGCGGCTGAGATGACGGAAGGGCCTGAGGTCGACGGCATCATCTCTGCGCGCAGTGGCGACAAGGTGCAAGTCACGACCGCCGACGGCAATAACACAGTTATCGCCATCAATGATGCCACCCGGATCAAGGCGAGCGGGGGGTTTTTGGGTCTCAATCGCAGCAAGCTCGCCGCAGAATCGCTGCTCAACGGCCTGCCAGTTACCATCAAGACATTGCAATCGGGCGATGGCCTGGTGGCGAGCCAGATCAATCTTAAGAACAAGGATCTGAAGACCGCATCAATGATCCGTAGCGGCACTGACCAGCGCTTTGCCGAGCAGACTGCGGCAACCGAGGCGCTACGCGGCCGCATGGGCGATATCGATCAGTATAATGTCAAAAGCACAACCAACGTGAACTTCGACACTGGCAAGGCGGTGCTGTCTGACCAGGCGAAAAACGATCTCTGCGCCACGGCGACCGCAGCCGAGGGAATGGATAACGCGCTGCTGCTTGTCGTAGGTTACACCGATTCTACAGGAAGCTCTGAATTCAACCAGGAGCTTAGCGAAAAGCGGGCCGGCAGCGTCGTCAATTACCTTCAGCAGGCCTGCGGATGGAAACCATATCGCATGCTTACGCCCACCGGCATGTCCGAAGCGGACCCGTTGGCGAGCAATGACACTGTCGACGGCAAGTCACAGAACCGCCGTGTTGCGGTAAATGTCTTGGTCAGCAAGGGCCTCGACGGTCTGTAAGACAACTGGGGTGGGCATCGCCCACCCCGGCTTCCCGGCGCCATTGCGCCAGTCCGGTCGCCCAATATTGACGGCCGCGGCAGCAGGACGAACGTGCAGATCCCGCCATCAGCAGTCCTGTGAACGTATGGCCGCTTTCGAGCTTCAGAAAATCTGGTGACCCCTACGGGAATCGAACCCGTGTTTCAGCCGTGAGAGGGCCGCGTCCTGACCGCTAGACGAAGGGGCCGCACTTGGTGCGGGTGACTGCCTCTATAGCGCTTCTTCGGCAAATTCAAGCGGCCTTAGGGGTGAAGGACAGTTCGAATGATGGCGGCGACCAGGCCAAGTGCCGTGACGCTGCCCGCCCAGATGGCGGCGAACCATAGCAGGCGTTTCCAAAGGGGCGCGGCGGGCTTTTGGGTGCCGGATCGCATCAATGATATCCTTCCGCTCCAACCTTCCCCCGGAACACCCAATAGGCCCAGCCCGTATAGGCGAGGATGATGGGGACAAGGCCCCCTGCCCCCACCAGCATGAAGAGCTGGCTCTGCTCGGGCGCGGCGGCTTGCCAGATGGTGACGCGTCCGGGAATGACATCCGGCCAGATCGAAATGGCAAGACCGAGCATAGACAGCCCGAACAGAATGAGCGTCAGCAGGAAGGGGAGATAATCGCGCCGCCGCCCTATGCTCCGCCAAAGGAGAAAGGCCGTGAGGGCGACGAGAAGCGGCATCTGCGCCGCGGCGAGCACGCCCGGCCAGGCGAACCAGGCGCGGTGATATTTTTCCTCAAGAAAGGGCGTATAGGCGCTGACCGCCAGGATCGCCGCCACGAGCGCCAGCCCCAGGGGCCGCGCATGGCGCCGGGCGAGCGCCTGAAGCTCGCCTTCGCTCTTCCAGATGAGCCAGCAGGCGCCAAGCAGGGCATAGCCGATGACAAGGCTGATCCCGGTCAGCAGGCTGAAGGGGCTGAGCCACTCCCACCATCCGCCGCCATAAGCGCGCCCCTTTACCGTAATGCCCTGCAGCAGCGCGCCAAGCGTAATGCCCTGCGCCAGGGTAGCCGTGAGCGAACCCGCAAAGAAAGCAAAATCCCAGAAGGGACGATGCGCCGGGTCACGCCAGCGGAACTCGAAAGCCACGCCCCGGAAAATGAGGCCCAGCAGCATGGCGATGAGCGGCGCGTAAAGGGCCGGGAGGACTATAGCATAGGCAAGCGGGAATGCCGCCATCAGGCCGCCTCCCCCCAGCACCAGCCACGTCTCATTGCCATCCCATACGGGCGCGATGCTGTTCATGGCGGTGTCGCGCTCCTGTCCGGGCTTCAGACGCGGGAAGAGGATCCCTATGCCAAGGTCGAAGCCGTCCATGACGACATAGGCAGCCACGGCAAAGGCAATGATGGCCGCCCAGATGATGGTGAGATCGGGATTGATGTCCATCAGTGGCCTCCTCCCTGCATGCCGGCTGCAGGCGTAATGCCGGCGGCCCTTTCGGGTCGTTCGTCCGGCACAGTCTCGTGCGGCTGGGGCGGCTTGGCCATCAACCTTAGAATATACCACGTGCCTGCCGCGAAGACGGCGAAATAGACGACGACAAAGGCCAGCAGCGATCCGCCGACGGCAGGCGCGGCGATGGGCGACACGGACTCGCTTGTGCGAAGCAGCCCATATATGGTCCATGGCTGCCGCCCCACTTCGGTCGTGACCCAGCCGGCAATGACCGCGACAAAGCCGGAGGGGCCGAGAAGGACCGCGACGCGGTGCAGCCAGGGCCAGTCGTAGAGCTTGCCGCGAAAGCGCGCCACCAGGCTCCACAGGCCAAGGCCCAACATGGCAAAGCCCAGCCCCACCATGATGCGGAAGGACCAGAAGATGATCGGCACTGGCGGCTCCCTGTCGTCTGGCACGCTGTCCAGTCCGGCAAGCGGCGCGTCGGGATCATGTTTCAGGATCAGCGACGACCCCTTCGGAATCTCCACCGCATAGTCCACACGCTTTTCCGCACTGTTGGGCAGGCCGACCAGGATCAGGGGAGCGCCATGGGGATGGCTGTCATAATGGCCCTCCATCGCCATGATCTTCACTGGCTGATGCTCCAGCGTGTTGAGGCCGTGCAGGTCGCCTGCAAATATCTGGACCGGCGCGACCAGCGCGGCCATCCACATGGCCATGGAGAAGTTCTTGCGAGCACCCGGATTGGTGCGGTCGCGCAGCAGGTGCCAGGCGCCGACGGCTCCCACGGCAAGGGCGGTGGTGAGATAGGCGGCAATGACCGTGTGGACCAGCCGGTAGGGAAAGCTGGGATTGAAAATGATCTCGAGCCAGCTTCCGGCAGGAACGAACTGGCCTGCGGCATTGATGGCATGGCCCGTCGGGGTCTGCATCCAACTGTTCACCGACAGGATCCAGAAGGCGGAGATGAAGGTCCCTATGGCAACGGCGCAGGTAGCGAAGAAGTGCAGGCCCTTCCCCACCTTACCGATGCCAAAGAGCATGACGCCAAGAAAACCCGCCTCAAGAAAGAAGGCCGTCAGCACCTCATAAGCCATCAGCGGCCCGACCACTGGCCCTGCCTTGTCCGAGAAGACCGACCAGTTGGTGCCGAATTGATAGGACATCACAATTCCCGACACCACGCCCATGCCGAAGGCGATCGCGAAGATCTTCAGCCAGTAGCGGAACAGATTGGCGTAGACGCCCCTCCCGGTCTTCAGCCAAAGCGCCTCCAGCACCATGAGATAGCTGGCAAGGCCGATGGAGAAGGCCGGAAAGATGAAATGGAAGCTGATGGTAAAGGCGAACTGGGCGCGGGCCAGCAACAGGGCGGCTTCAGCATCGGACATGGAGTGGATCCCCCGGTTTCGCGATGCGCCGGACCATAGCAGCGGGACAGGAAAGTGCACCCCCGAAACTGCTTTGGGAGTTGCAAACATCTACGGATAAACTGCGGAAATTGCACTTCGATCTGCAACCACGCGGAAGCCCGCTCAAAAAAATTTCGCCCCGCGGGATTAAACCCGCCTGCCCTCCCGTTCCCATCACAAGAGCACAGCTTTGAACCGCTCTTGGATTGAAGAGGAGACGAGAGATGAAAAAGATCCTGATCAGCACGGCAGCCCTCGCGATGGCGATAAGCGTGACGCCCGCGTCAGCACAGCTACTGGGCGGCGGTGGCGGCGGCATGCTTGGCGGCGGTCTGGGCGGCTCGCTTGGCGGGACGCTCGGCGGCACGCTGGGCGGCGGCAGCGGCCGGATTGGCGGCAGCACCGTCGGCAGCGTGACCGGTGACGGTGCGCTGGGCGCCGACAAGTCGATTGACACCCGTTCCGGCCGCGCCTCTGCCAAGGCGCAAGGCTCCGGCAAGGCCCAGGGTTCGGCCCTCGGCTCGACCGATGTCGTGGGCAGCACCCTTGGCGGCTCTGCCAGTGGCGGCGCGCAGGGTTCGGGCAGTGCGGGCGGATCGGCCCAGTTGATCGGCACCGATGCAGTCGGCAGCGCCGTTGGCGGCGTGGCTGGCACGGCGCGCGGAGCGGCCAGTGGCGCAGTGTCCGGCGCGACCAGCACTGCAAGCGGGGCCGGAGGTGCCGCCGGTAGCGCCAGCGGCAATGCGGCAGGCAATGGCCAGGCCATGGCCTTCGGCAATCTTGGCCAGCTCGCCGCCGCCGGATCGGGCGCGGCAGACGCAAGCGGCATGTTCGCGATCAGCCCCGGAATGATGATCGAAGACGCCAAGGGACGTTCTGTGGGCACCGTACAGTCCGTGCGGGCCACCGGTGAAGGCGTGGTGCAGACGGTGATCGTCGAAAGCGGCAATCATGTGGCCGAACTGCCCGCCGCCAACTTCACCGGCTCCGGCAGCGCCCTGGTTTCCGCCATGGGCAAGGGCGAGATCAAGAAGGAAGCCAAGGAGCAGGACGAGACAGCTCAGGGTCAGCAATAAGCACCGCCTCAAGATGAAAGAGAAATCCCTTCCCCGCCGGGGAAGGGATTTTTCATTGCAGCCAATTCCCTTGGCAAGCGGGATCGCTGCAATTCCCCGATCGCCCTGTACCTGTCGAAGCGGCTTTTCTTTTCTTCGGAAGAAGAAATGCCCTCCGCAGGGAAGCCCACGCAAAAAAAGGCCGGCGTTTTGCGCCGGCCCAGGATGTTCGCAGGATGAACATCTTGTGGTGAGCAGGCCGCCATGGCGGCCCGCTTTCCCAAACTTAATAATTGTAGGCGCGTTCGCCGTGGCTGGAGAGGTCCAGGCCCTGCAGCTCTTCTTCCACCGTCGGACGCAGACCCAGGGTCTTGTCGATGATGAAATAGAGGACGGCGGAGCCGATGCCCGACCAGAGCAGGGTGATGACAACCGCCTTGATCTGCGTGACGATCTGCGCGCCCATGTCATAGGTGCCGACGCCCGCCGGAAAGACGGTGTAGTCGAAGAAGCCCTGACCACCCAGCGCCGGATCAGCCACGATGCCGGTGGCGATCGCGCCAACGATGCCGCCGATGCAGTGCACGCCGAACACGTCGAGGCTGTCGTCATAGCCGAACTTCTTCTTCACAAACGCGACGAAGAGGTAGCAGATCGGCGACACGGCAAGGCCAAGGACGATCGAGGTCATCGGAGCGGCAAAGCCCGACGCCGGGGTGATGGCGACAAGGCCCGCGACCGCACCAGTGGCGGCACCCAGCAGGGAGGGCTTGCCATGGTGGAACTGTTCGACCAGTGCCCAGCTCACAGCCGCGGCGGCGGTGGCGACCATGGTGTTGATGAAGGCCACTGCGGTGACGCCATTGGCTTCAAGGTTGGAACCGGCGTTGAAGCCGAACCAGCCGACCCACAGCAGCGACGCGCCGATCATGGTCATGGTCAGAGAGTGCGGCGGCATGGGTTCCTTCGGATAGCCGACGCGCTTTCCGATCATGAGGCAGCCGACAAGACCGGCAATGCCTGCATTGATGTGAACAACGGTGCCGCCCGCGAAGTCGAGTGCGCCCATGCCCCAGAGATAGCCATAATCGGTCGGCGCATCAGGCAGGAAGTCAGGGCCCGCCCAGTACCAGACCATGTGCGCGATCGGGAAATAGATGACGGTGAGCCAGAGGACGACGAACACCATGAGCCCGGTGAACTTCACCCGTTCCGCAAAGGCGCCGACGATCAGCGCCGGCGTGATGCAGGCGAAGGTCATCTGGAACATCACGAAAACGAGCTCAGGCAGATACACATTGTTGGAGAAGGTAGCTGCATAGGTCGAGCCCGATACGCCCGCGAGGAACGCTTTCGAAAGGCCGCCGATGAACGCGTTGTTGCTTGTAAAGGCAAGGCTGTAGCCCCAGCCGCACCAGACGAGGGCAGCGACCGAAACGATCATGAAAACCTGCATCAGCAGGCTCAGCATGTTCTTCGTACGGACGAGGCCGCCATAGAAGAGTGCAAGCGCGGGCACCGACATCATCAGCACCAGCGCGGAAGAGATGAGCATCCAGGCAACGTCGCCCTTGTCGACCATGCCTGCCATCTGCTCGGCCGTGGGAGCCTTGATCGGCCCATCCTGCGCCCAGACGGGCGCGGCGGTGATCATGGATGCGCCGAGCGCACCGATCCCGCCGAGGATCTTCTTGGAAATGTTCATTTTTGCCCCTTTTTCTTAAAGCGCGGTTTCGCCGGTTTCGCCGGTGCGGATACGCACGGCTTGACCGACATCCAGGACAAAGATCTTGCCGTCGCCGATGGCGCCGCTGTTGGCGGCCTGCTGCGTGGCTTCGACAACGCGAGGCGCGAGATCGTCGTCACAGACGACCTCGATCTTGATCTTGGGAACCATGTTGGTGCTGTACTCGGCGCCGCGATAGATCTCTGTCTGACCCTTCTGGCGGCCAAAGCCCTTGACTTCGCTGACCGTCATGCCGGCGACGCCGATGGAGGACAAAGCCTCGCGGACATCGTCCAGCTTGAACGGCTTAATGATCGCTATGACTAGTTTCATTTCGCCCCCTATTCTGGTGTGCGCTTCAAGGATGAGCAAAAGCCGTGCCAGACTGCCTAAACAAGCGTTGAGGCGGGCTTCGGGTTCCAGAGGCTCGGAACGGGAGCCGAAATTTTGTGCAGGTTGGCGATACTGCCTAAAATTTAGGCGTCCTCCGTGGGCCACTGCCCAGCGGGAATGGTGGACTGAACGCGAAGAGGTAAGCCATCTATGCTGCGGGTCCTGCTGCTGATTTTTGCCAGGCGCTCCTGCGGATCTTGCTGCGCATGATATTTCGCGAGAGTGTCGCGCTCTCCCTTGAGTGCCATCTCCGGCACGCCCCAGCCGCAGCTCGTTTGAACGCTCTGGACCGCGATGTCGAAGACTTGCCGCACGCCGGGCAAGCTGGGAAATTGGCTATATAGTTCTGCAAAAACGGAATCCTGCGGCAGAACCGCCTTACCTTGACCATAGATGCGCAGGATCAAAGGCGGCCGGTCGAAGGCGCAGAACATAAGCGTAATCCGCCCGTCCGCAGTCAGATGTGCCTGGGTCTCATTGCCCGAACCTCCGAGGTCCAGATACGCCACTCGGTCCGGCCCAAGAATACGGAAGCTGTCATAGCCTTTGGGCGACAGGTTTATTCTTGAGCCTTGCGCGGCTGTCGCCACGAAGAACATGGGCTGCCGTTCTATGAAGGCACAATGATCTGCCGTAAGCGCATCGGCGAACTCGGCCATTGGCCTACACCATCAAGCCGCCGTGCCGCCCACCGTCAGTCCTTCGAGCAGCAATGTCGGCTGGCCGACGCCTGCAGGCACCGACTGTCCGCCCTTGCCGCAAACGCCAATGCCTTCATCGAGCGCCATGTCATTGCCGATGCCGATGACCTTCGTCAGCGCTGTGGGTCCATCGCCGATCAGCGTCGCGCCCTTGATGGGATCGCCGATCTTGCCATTCTCGACCCTGTAGGCCTCCGTGCAGGAGAAGACGAACTTCCCGGAAACGATGTCCACCTGGCCACCCCCAAAGCTCTTGGCATAGATGCCCTTCGTGACGCGGCTCAGCAGCTCGGCGGGATCGTCATTGCCGCCGCGCATGAAGGTGTTGGTCATGCGCGGCATGGGGGCATGGGCATAGCTTTCGCGCCGTCCATTGCCGGTGGGCGTCACGCCCATCAGACGCGCATTCAGGCGATCCTGCATATAGCCTTTGAGAATGCCGTCCTCGATCAGGACATTCTCCTGCGTGGGCGTGCCCTCATCATCGATGGTGAGCGATCCGCGCCGGTCCATGATGCTGCCATCGTCAACCACGGTCACGCCATGCGCTGCCACGCGTTCGCCAAGGCGGCCGGAAAAGGCGGAGGTCCCCTTGCGGTTGAAGTCGCCCTCAAGACCATGGCCGACCGCTTCATGCAGCAGCACGCCGGGCCAGCCCGGGCCAAGCAGAACAGTCATCTCGCCCGCTGGCGCAGCGACCGAGCGGAGATTGACGGCGGCCTGCGCAATGGCTTCATCGATCGCCCGGTTCCAGCTTTCCGGTTTGAACAGGTCGTCATAAAGATAGCGGCCGCCCATGCCGAAAACGCCGCTTTCGCGCCGGCCATTTTCCTCCAAAATGACAGAGACGTTGAGGCGCACGAGCGGCCTTATGTCACTTGCCGTAAAGCCATCGGCGCGGATGATGTCGATGACGCTCCAGCTCCCCGCGAGGCTTATCGAAACCTGAGACACGCGGGGATCGCGGGCGCGCGCTGCGGCGTTGATCTGCTCGCAAAGCGCCACCTTTTTGGCGAATGGCACCAGTTCCAGCGGATTGGCGCTAGTATAGAGATGACGGTTGGTCCGCTTGGGAGAGGCAGCAACCGGTCCCTTCGCCGGATCAAGCAGCGTCAGCGTTTCCGCCGCGCGCCGGATCGCGGCTTCGCTGATGTCATTGGCATGGGAAAAACCGGTCATCTCGCCGGACACGCCGCGAAGGCCAAAGCCTGCATCCGTGCTGTAATCCGCGGTCTTCAGGCGTCCATCGTCGAAGCCGAAACTTTCGCTGGCGCGATATTGAAGGTAGAGTTCGCCATCGTCGCAATTTTTAAGCGCTTCATGCGTCAGGCGCCGGGCACCCTCCGGGTCAAGCGCGCCTTCATGATAAAGGAAGCTGCGGACGTCGTGGATTTCGGATGCGGCTGTATCGGTCATGGCGACCGATATAGGAGGATCAGGCCGCTTGTGCACCCTTCTCTTCGGAAATATCGGCCGGACCGCCGATCAGCACGAAGCGCCGGTCGCAATAGCCACATTCGGCATAGCCTTTTTCGTCGATTTCCAGATAGATGCGCGGATGCCCCAAAGCTGCGCCGGCCGGAATGTCGGACGCGCCATCACAAGCAACACGGCTTTTCGTTACACGGACGGTTTCTGGCGGCTGGATCATGGCGCGCCCTTTATCATCGGTGGTGGGGCGGTGCAATGGGCTGCTTGCGGGGCTTTGCGGTGGTTGCCCCCTCCCGTTTGCGGGAGGGGTCGGGGGAGGGCCTGTAAGGGGAACGCAGCGACATGCCCTCCCCTAACCCCTCCCGCAAGCGGGAGGGGAATGACTGCTTCTGACCCATCCCGCCCATCCCATCTCCCCCGCTCGATGATTGCTGCTCACCTGCTCAAATGATAATATCCTCCCATAAAAATGGAGAGGAATGCCATGGGACGGTCGTTTCTCGCCAGCTCGTTGGGGCTGGCGCTTTTCCTGTTGCTTCCGGCAGTCCCGGTAGCAGCCTCCACTCAGCCTCCAGCCGATCCCCTCCTGCAGAACCCGATGACCGTTGCCACCGGCCAGGACCGGGGCAATCGCATCACGCTTCCCATTCATATCGACGGTAAGGGACCGTTCGATTTCGTGGTGGATACAGGCGCTGAACGCACCGTGATCTCCCGGGAATTGGCGGCCAAGCTGGCTCTTGTCCCCAATGAGCCGGTCCGGGTGAACAGCCTGACCGGCATATCGCAGGTCGACACCGTGACGATTCCCCGCCTGTCCTACGGCCATGGAGAGCTGCCCTCGGTCCAGGCGCCCGTTTTCGACCAGGTCAATTTGGGCGCCGCCGGGCTCCTTGGCCTCGATGGCCTCGAATCCAAAAGGCTCATGATCGATTTCCGGAAGCGGAAGATGGAGATCAGTCACAGCAGCGAGCCGGTGGAGGTGGACCAAGGCGATGCCATCATCGTTCGGGCCCGCAGCCGCTTTGGCCAGCTTATCCTGGTGGACTCGCAGGCCAATGGAGAGAAGATCAATGTCATTCTCGATACCGGCACGGATCAGAGCATCGGCAATCTAGCCTTGCTGCGGAAACTGACCCGGAAAAAGAAAATCGACGCATTGCGTCCGGTGGAACTTACCAGCGTTACCGGAGAGACCATCATCGGCGGGTGGAATATGATCCGCAATGTGCGGATCGGAGGCTTCAATATCAACAATCTGGCGGTTGCGTTCATGGACGCCAGCCCGTTCGAGCAACTGGGCCTGCAGGATCAGCCGGCCCTGCTGCTGGGCATGGATGTGCTCCGGCAATTCGACCGGGTCACCGTCGATTTCGGGCGCAAGAGGGTTTATTTCCTGCTTCCCGACGGAGCGGACGCCGAAGCTGTGGTCCAGCTCGCGCAGGGCGATGCGATCATCCGTTAAAGCGAAGAACGTTAAATCCCCCATCTTGGGCTACGCCGCAGGCGGCGTGGAAGGGGGCATTTCTTCTTCTGAAGATAAAGAAAAGGGCTTCGACAGGTTCAGCCCGAACGGGCTTGGTTCAGATTAACAGCACGACGCCCCAATGGCTGCTGAAGGAAAAAAGGGGGACGTCAGGCTATCCCTTACCTGCCGCCCCATGCTGCGACCCGCTAGGGATTCCACCAAAGACATATCCCTAACGTCATGGGCTGAACACATGCTCTGGCAGATTGTTCCTCAAAAGTGTCGCACTCGGAGGGAGTACTCAAAGAGATTCAAAGTCTTTTGGTCAGCGGATCGATTTGAGCTCGGCCCCTTCGGGAAGCGCAGCGCTGCCGAGTTCCGACTTGTCGGCTGCGGGCAGCGGCTGGTGCCGGCCCGGCGGCCGCCGCAGCAACTCCTTTCCTTTTTCGCCGATCATGACCGAGCCGGGTTCACGCCTTGGCTCGCTCCGGCTCCAGGCAAGGGTGATCGACATGCGCCGGTTGCGGGGATCATAGATATTTTCCGGTGCATAGGGCTCACGGTCCGCGACACCTTCAATGCGCGCGAAGCGTTCCAGGGACACCCCATTTTCGTGCAGGGCGCGCCGCGTCGCCTCCGCCCGCGCGGTCGAGAGCATCCAATTGTTCATGGTGCGTCCGCCGGCATAGGGCAGCGCGTCGGTGTGGCCGCGGACGATAACGTCATTGGGCATGGCCTGAAGGACCTTGGCGACCTCTGCTATCAGGGTCACGGCCTGCGGCAGCAACCGGTCCGTGGCAAGCGCGAACATGGAAAAATCCGCTTCATCCACCAGGTCGATGCGCAACCCCTCGCGCGTTTCGGTAAAGCGGATGTTCTTGCGCAGCCGCTGCATCTGCTTGTCCGTGGCCATGCGCTGTTCAAGCGCCTTCTTCATCTCCTCGAACTTGGCCCGGTCGCGGCTCCTCATATCCTTGCCTCCCTCGTCATTCACGCCGGTGGCGTCACGAGGGATGGTGATGGAGCGGTTGCCCTTGCCGCCGGTGGTGGGATAATTATCCTTTGCAACCAGGCTGTCGCCGCCGAACATTCCGTTCGACCCCGCGCTTTCCAGCTTCATCTCGACAAGCGTGGGCGTAAAATAGTCGGCAAGCGCCTTTCTTTGCCGCTCGGTGGTTGCACCAAGCAACCACATGAGCAGGAAGAACGCCATCATCGCGGTCACGAAGTCGGCATAGGCCACCTTCCACGCGCCGCCATGATGACCGCCATGGCCATCAACAATGACTTTCTTGACGATGATCGGCCGGGGCTCCGGCTCGTTCGACCCCCGCTTCTTGGGTGGCTGGGCCATGGACTATTTGCCCCGCATGCCGTCGAAGACCTCGGCGAAGGCCGGTTGGTTCGCGTGATTGAGGCTGGACCGCGCCGCTTCTATCACCAGCGGCTGCGGGTGGCCATGAAGCGAGGCGATGATGATCTGCTTCACCACATGATAGATGGCCCCGTCCGCCTCTATGACTGACCGGCAGCGGTTGGCGAAGGGATTGACCATACCGTAGGCGAGCAGAACGCCCAGGAAGGTGCCGACCAGCGCCGATCCGATCATCGCGCCAAGGATCTCCGGCGGCTTGTCGATCGAGCCCATGGTTTTGACGACGCCCAGAACCGCCGCGACGATGCCGAGCGCGGGAAGAGCATCGGCAAGACCCTGCAGATTGTCGGCGGGCCGGATGGCTTCGTGATGGTGGGTCTTGAGTGCATTGTCCATGACATCCTCGACCGCATGGGGATCAAGCGTGCCGGAGGACACGACCACCAGGCGCAGCGTGTCGCAGATGAGGTGGATCAGCGTCTCATCCTTCATCAGCCGGGGATATTCAGCGAAAATGGCGGAGGTCTTCGGATCCTCGATATGCGGTTCGAGCGCGACCGGCCCTTCGACCCGCAGCGTCTTCATGAGCCGCGAAACCAGGAAGATGCAATCGAGGAAATCCTGCTTCTTGTACTGCGGCCCCTTGAACACCTTCTGGAGGCCGCCAAGCAGCGCTTTGAGATCAGCCCCGCTGTTGCCGATGATGAGCGCGCCAACGGCCGCGCCGCCAATAATCATCATTTCATGGGGCAGGGCATGGAGAACAGGTCCAATGTCGCCACCCGTGATGATGAACCCGCCAAAGACCATGACGAGAAGGACGACAAGGCCGATACCTGCAAACATGAATATCCCCGAGGTGCAAATTGGTCCCGGCCCGGATGAAACGGACCCATGTGCGGGAGAACGGCGGGAACGGATGAAGGTTTAGGCCCGGGCATTCTTTTGCCCAACGGCACCTATGACAGCGTGCCGATCCGGCAATCCAGGCCGCCGACTCCTCGGATCGTGAGCGTGCTGCGCTTGAAAGGCGGCGCATGCGCGGTGCCAAGAGCCCCTAAATTGTTTCAATTCCTGCAATAGTGACGTGCAATTTTTCCCTATTATCGATCTCCTTATAATCAATGATGGGTGGCACTCAATACTGACGACAGGAGTATTTCCATGCCCAATCCGCTGATTAGACTTGCCTGCTCGGCAATGGTCGCAGCCGCAGGAATTTCTTCGGCATCAGCCGCCTTCGCTGACACCGCCTCCCCGAAGAAGGCGTCGGTCATATTGGTGCATGGCGCCTTTGTGGACGGTTCGGGATGGAAGGGAGTTTATAACATCCTCAAACGGGACGGCTATGATGTCACGGTCGTTCAAAATTCAACAACATTGCTTGCAGACGATGTTGCGGCGACAAGGCGGGCAATAGAGGCAACCAATGGGCCGGTTGTCCTGGTGGGTCATTCTTATGGCGGCGCGGTCATCACCGAGGCGGGAATGGACCCGAAGGTCGCCAGCCTGGTCTATGTTGCGGCCTTTGCGCCTGATAAGGGAGAGTCGGTGGCATCGCTCAGCGCCAATGCCAAACCTGGCACTTCCGCTCCCCCCATTGTACCCACAGCAGATGGGCAACTTCTCCTCGACCGCTCCAAATTTCGCGAGGCGGTTGCGGCGGACGTCGATGCCAAAACCGCTGCCTTCATGGCGGATTCGCAGGTTCCGTGGGGAATGGGCGCGCTACAGGAGACGGTGCGTTCGCCAGCTTGGGCGGCCAAGCCGAGCTGGTATCTGATCGCAACGCAAGATCACATGATCCCCCCGGCAGCACAGCGCGCCATGGCAGGCCGGATGCGCGCCACGACGATCGAAGTCGATGCGAGCCATGCAGTCTATATTTCCAAACCTGCAGAAGTCGCCTCTTTGATAGAAAAGGCATCCAGCAATGCGCCGGAAGTTACATCCGCAAATACAAGTAAAACTAAATAAATTTATAAATACATCCATTGAAATTATTTTCAATTTCCTTCCAACGTTATCCTATCCCTATAACCTTTGTAGACAGGGAAAATCATGAATTCCGACTTATTCAATACTTTTGACCTTGAAGGTCTGTCTTTGTCGAACCGCCTGGTTATGGCGCCGATGACGCGCAACCGTGCCGATCGGAACGGCAACGTGACCCCGATGATGGTCGATTATTATGCGCAGCGGGCCAGCGCGGGCCTGATCGTTGCAGAATCCACGGCGGTTTCTGCCCAGGCTGTAGGCTACCCCTTCTCCCCTGGCCTGTACACTGAGGAACAGGCGGAAAGCTGGTTGCCCCTGACGAATGCAGTGCATGAATCAGGAGGGCGCATCTTCGTGCAGCTTCAACATTGCGGGCGGATTTCGCATCCCAACATGCAAGCCGACGGCGCCACGCCTGTCGCTCCGTCGTCCGTTCGGCCGTCCGGGCAAGCGGTGACATATGAAGGCATGCAGGATTTCGTGACGCCCCGCGCATTGGATGAGGGTGAAATTCCCGACATTGTCGCGCAATTCCAACATGCCGCCGAATTGGCCCGGCGCGCAGGCTTCGACGGCATCGAACTGCATGGCGGCAACGGATATCTGATCGACCAGTTTTTGCGCGACGGCTCCAATCATCGCGCCGACGCTTATGGCGGAAACGTCAGCAACCGCATGCGGCTTTTGAACGAGATTATCGACGCAGTGAGCCGCATCTGGCCAGCCGGACGAGTGGGTGTGCGTTTGACCCCGGAAAACAGCTTCAATTCGATGTCAGACTCTGCTCCCCAGACGCACTTTAACTATTTTGTGCGGGAATTGAGCCAACGGGGTTTGGCTTATGTGCATTTTCTCGAAGGCGACATTGTGTCCAATTCGCCCTCTGTCGATTATGGCGCGCTGCGATCCAGTTTTTCCGGCTGCTACATCGCAAATAAGGGCTATGATCTGGATGCCGCGAAAAAGGCCGTCGCTGAAGGCACGGCAGATTTGGTGGCGTTCGGCGTGCCTTTCCTGGCCAACCCCGATCTTGTTCGGCGGTTTCGAGACGGCCTTCCCCTTAATCCGGTATATCCGGCAACCTTTTATGGTGGCGGCGAACAAGGCTACATCGATTACCCGTTCTTCGTTGAGTAAAGACGTCAATTCCCGGAACAATTCAAAGAGATCTGGTCTCTGGTAAAGCCCTGACCACGCCGTCGTCCCTGCGCAGGGGCGACGGCCTTGGTCTCAAACCTGAAGCCCCATTCACCCGATCAGGTCGAACAGCGACTGCTTGTTGATCCGGGCAAAGGCCGATTGAGCCGCTTCCAGCGTCAGGAGCTTCTGCTGAATCCTGGCAATGGTTTCAGTGAGATCGGTGTCCTCCAGCGTCGAACGCCGTTCCTTAAGTGTCAGCAACACATCCTGCAATCGCTCGGAAAAGGTGGCTAGGCGCTCCGCCCGGATGCCCTGCTTGGCTTGCTGGTTGATGATGTGGTCGAGGCCATCTTCCACGCCTCCCAATGCAGCCATACGCGCTGCATCATCGCCGCTCTCCACTGCGGCAATGGCGGCGGCGAGGATGTCGTCCAGCGACATGGGCGTTCCATTTACGTCTATGCCTTCGGAGATTGATTGACGCGTGCCCACCGCCTCAAGCTGGATGCCCCGCCCGACGGGGATTTTGACGGTCGTCGAATCGTCGAATACCGGAATACCCTGAAAATCCGTTTCATTAATCAGATCGGACAGCGTTTCGCGCAATGCCGTCAGTTCAGTTACAACGGCAGCGCGCCCGGAATCGCCTGTGGGAGTCGATGACGCCTGCAGTACCAACTCCTTCGCCCGCGTCATCAGGCTGTTGATCTGATTGAGATTGGTCTGGGCCTTTTCCGCCCGGCTTTCACCATAGCCAATATTCTGGGTCCAGGCGGCATAGCTTGCCTGAAGGCGGCCGATCTCCGAAATTTCGACCCAGGCATGAACATCGTCAGACGGGGCGTTCAGCCGCTTGCCGCTGGACACCGCCACCTGCGCCTTGGCGATTTCCTGGGTCAGCACCTGCTGGCGCTTGATTTCATCGGCGACGGTTTGACGGCTGATCGCGACCATGGCGGTTGATCCTTACATGACTTCAAGGATGGACTGGAAGGTTTCCCGCGCCATCTGGATGATCTTGGCGCAGCCGGCATAGGCCTGCTGCATGCGAAGCAGTTCGGCGGCTTCAAGGTCAAGGTCGACGCCCGAAACCGACTCCCTCGCCGCCCGGGCCTGTTCGTCCCGCGCGGCGGCAGTCTTTTCTTCGCTGAGCGTAGAGGTCAGCAGGGTGGCATGGGTGCTGACCAGTTGCGTCCAGCCGTCCTCCGCGCTGCCGGTTCCCCGGATAGCGTTGATGGTGAGCAGATTTCCATTGGCCGTGCCGTCGGCCGATGCGATTGCCAGATCGGCGCTGTCACTGATCAGCAGTTGAAGCGACGCGGCGGTGGTGCCGGCCGACAACAGCGCTCCGCCAGCGACGCCTGCGGAGGTGAAGCCGCTCTGGTGCCAACTGTTCATCTCCTGCGCAAATTGCACGGCAAGCGCATCCACGCTTGTCATGCGGCCGCTGGTGATGGTGGCGCTTGTGAAGAGGCCGCCAAGCTCTCCTCCCCCAGGAGCCGCAATTGCGGTGCCGTCCAGCGACAGCGACAATGTGCCGTCGGCATTCTGGGTGACGGCAAAGCTGCCAGCGCTGCCATTGGCGACAATGTCCTGTCCGGCATATTGGACGGTGACGGTGCCATTGTTTCCAAAGGCGATGTCGACGTCGAGCTGGCTTGTCAGCATGGCGAGCGCTGCATCGCGGCTGTCCAGCAATTGGGCCTCTGCCGTGGTGCCGGGAGAGATGCGGCGCAAACCATCATTGACACGCGCAAGCTCGCCCAGAGCGTCGTTGATGGCCGACACGCTCACCGACGCATCCGATCCAATACCTTTCGAAACATTCTGGAGGTTGGTTGCGGTCTGCTGAAAGGCAGTGACTACCTGTTCGACGTTGAACAGGAAATTCACGCGCAGCGTTTCGCTGCCGGGATTGGCAGCCAGCGTCTCGGCGGAGGCGAACATGGTGGTCATGAGCTGACCGACGCCATTTTCCGTATCGTTGAGCGCTGTTTCAACCTCTGTCAGCCAGCGGCCCCGTGCGGCGGCGCTGCCCAACTGATTGCCCGTCAGCCGGGCAGCGGCGTCAAGATAGGGATCGTGCGCCCGAACCACGCCCGCAATTTCGACGCCCCCGAACGTTGCGCTTGGCACATAATAGATGGAGGTGCTGGTGGACACGGCGGATTCGGTGGTTCGGATCGACCGGCGCGCATAATTGGCGGTGTCCGCGTTTGAGATATTCTCCGAAATCGCCGCCAGCGCCGCCCTGTAGGCCTTGGTGCCTGACGCGCCGATGGAGAGGAGATCGCTCATATCCGTCTCTCGAACTGTTTCAGCAGCATCGTCGCGATGCCAAGGCCGCCGCTATGCGCCATGCTGTCGGCAATGCGCGCATCGGACATGTCGCGAAACTGGTCGCCCGCGCTGGAACCCAGAAGGTCCTCGCCCAGGCCGGCCGACCGCATGGAGGCGATCATCTGGCGGACGAAGACCGCTTCGAACTCCATTGCCGCCTGTTTGAGGCCATCCCGATCCGCCGCGGCTGTTGCAGCAGCCGCGACGGAACCGTTTGACCCTGTGATCTTGCCTGTATCCATTACAGCACCACCAATTCAGCCTTCATGGCGCCCGCCTGCTTCAGCGCCTCCAGAATGGCGACCAGGTCGGCAGGCGAGCTGCCGATCGCATTCACCGCCTTCACAATGTCAGCGAGCGAGGCGCCACCCCTGAACTCGAACATGGGATTGCGTTCTTCATTGACATCGAGCGTGCTCGATTGCTCAACCGCCGTTTCGCCCTTGGAGAAGGGCAGCGGTTGCACCACGCGCGGCGCTTCGCCTACCCGGACGGTGAGCTTGCCATGACTGACGGCGGCGGGATTGATCCGCACCGCGCCATTGATGACGACCGTGCCGGTGCGCGCATTCACGATGACCCTTGCGGGGGCCTCCGCCGGCTTCACATTGATGTTCTCGATAAGGCCCATCATCATGATGCGCTTCTCCGCGCCCGGCTCTGCATTGATGGCGATCGAAACAGCATCCAACGCCCGCGCGCGATTGTCGCCGAAGGTGAGGTTGATGGCGTCGGCGACGCGCAGCGCCGTCGTAAGGTCCGCCTCGTTCAGGTTGAAGGTCAGCGACGGGCTGTCCGCAAAGCCCGTCGCGACCGCCTGTTCAACCGTCGCTCCGCCCGGTATGCGTCCGGCCGAAGGGATGTTGACCGAAAGCTTGGAACCGTCCGCGCCTTCAACGCCAAGGCCGCCAACGGCAAGGTTGCCCTGCGCCATTGCATAGATCTGCCCGTCCGCGCCGCGCAGAGGCGTCATCACCAGCGTACCGCCGCGCAGCGACTTGGCCTTGCCAAGCGCCGACACGGTGATGTCGAGCCGCTGGCCAGGCTTGGCGAAGGCGGGGAGCTCCGCCGTCACCATCACCGCCGCTGCATTTTTGAGCGCCGGATTGACGCCGGCGGGCAGTGTCAGGCCGAAACGCGACACCATTCCTTTGACGCCTTGCGTCGAATAATCGAGGCTGTCGTCACCCGTTCCGGCAAGGCCCACGACAATGCCATAGCCCGTGAGCTGGTTGGCGCGCAGGCTCTGGAAGCCGCCGAGATCCTTGATGCGCTCGGCTGCAGCGGGGCTGACCGACAGCAGCGCGAACACAAGGAAAGCAAGGAAACGGGACAGGAAGGTCATGGCGGGCTCCATCAGAAGGGGCTGATCCGGGAGAAGAAACGCTGCAGCCAGCCTTGTCTGCTGGAGCGCGCAAATTCGCCCTTGCCGGAATAGGTGATCCTGGCATCGGCCACCCGGGTGGAAGCGACGCGATTGTCCGGCCCGATGTCCGATTGGCGGACAAGGCCCGAAATTTGGATGAACTCATCGCCGCGATTGAGCGTAAGCTGCTTTTCCCCGCGCACCAGCATCGTGCCATTGGGGAAGACCTGGGCAATGGTGACGGTGATTTCTCCCGAAAGTGCGTTCGACTGTTCCGCCTCGCCGCCGCCGGTGAAATCCTGGGATCCCCCCGCGCCGATGTCGCTGCTCGAAAAGAAGGACAGCGGTCCGGTGCTGGGCGGGGTAAGGCCGATGCTGCCGGACCGGTCGGTGGTCTGGCCGGTGCTTTTCTTGGCCTGCGTCCGTTCCACAAGCGCGATGGTCAATATGTCGCCGACCATCGACGCCCGCGTCCCGCTGGTGAGCGGGGCATAGCCGTGCGCGGCCTGAAAGATGGAGCCATTGGCCGACTGCCCGTTCGTGGGTTGCGCATAGGTCGGTGCATAGTCAGCCTTCGCCTCACGCGCCTGGGCGGGTGCGCTCAAGCCGGCAAGGACCAAGCCTGTCATCGCCAACACGAAACCGTTTGTACCGAGCGAAGTCGAGGTACCTCGCGCCAAGCCAACGTCCCTCGACTTCGCTCGGGACGAACGGTGACGAAGAGTTGTTGCCACGGCGCGCATCTTACATGTTCTGGTTGGCATATTGCAGCATCTCGTCAGTGGCTGAGATCATCTTGCTGTTGACCTCATAGGCGCGCTGGGTCTCGATCATGTCGACCAGTTCCTCGACGACATTGACGTTGGAACCTTCAAGCGCGCCCTGGCGCAACGCGCCGCGTCCTTCGGTCCCTGCCGCACCAGTCTGCGCCTGACCGCTGGCGGCCGTTTCGGTGTAAAGATTGTTGCCCAGCGCCTGGAGTCCGGCCGGATTGACGAAGCGTGCGGTTTCGATGCGGCCTAGCTCGGTCGGCTCAGATTCTCCCGCCAGCGTCGCTGACACGGTGCCGTCCGAACCGATGGTCAGGCCGGTCGCGCCTTCTGGTATCTGGATCTGCGGTTGCAGCGGCTGACCGTCCGGCGTCACGATAACGCCTTCGCTCGACAGGCTGAAATTGCCTGCGCGGGTGTAGGCGGTGGTGCCGTCGGCCATCTGCACCTGGAAATAGCCCTGGCCTTCAATGGCGAGGTCCAGGCCATTGCCGGTCGTGGTCAGCGATCCTTGCGATTCCATCCGGGCGGTTCCGGCCATCTGCACGCCCGAACCCAGCGAAAGGCCGACTGCAAACTGGTTCTGCCCGTCCGAAGAGGCGCCCTGCGCCACGATCTGCTGATAGGCGAGCGTCTCAAAATTCGCCCGGTCCTTTTTGAAGCCCGTGGTGTTCACGTTGGCGAGGTTGTTGGCGATGACCTGCATCTTCAGATTTTGCGCGTCCAGCCCGGTGCGGGCGACATGCAGAGCAGCATTGGTCATGGTCGGTCCCCTTTATTCCATTCGCATTGTCGCTCCAGCGAAAGCAGGAGCCTATGTTCCAACAAGCACAAACCGTGCCAATTTATATATGCGCGTACCTCAGTTTCATCTTCAATCCGGCAGCCGCATCAGGCTGGCGCCGCCATCGTCCAGCTCCTTGGCGGTGCTGACGAGCTTGATCTGTGTCTCCCAGGCGCGGCTCGCCTCGATCATCTGAACGAGCGCCTGGGTCGCGTTGACATTGGAGCCTTCCAGCGCCTCTGCGGTGACGCCGCCCTCAGGATCCTGGGGCAGGGTTCCGCCATTCTTCTCGCGGAACAGGCCGTCCAGTCCCTTGGCGATCTGCGATCCCTTGGGCGATACGAGTTTCAGCCGGTCGACCTGCTGCGGCTGGGCAGGATCGCCGCCCTGGGGTACGATCCAGATGCCGCCATCCTTGGCGATGGTGATGCTGTCGGCGGGCGGCAGGGTGATGGGGCCCCCGTCCCCAAGCACCGGATTGCCGTCGCCCGTCGTCAGCAGCCCGCTGTCACTGAGCTTCAGGTCGCCCCGCCGTGTATAGGCCTCGTCCCCATCCGGGGCCTGCACGGCAAGCAGGGCGTCGCCGTTCATCGCGACATCGAGCGGATTGTCTGTTTGCGTAACCGATCCCGATGCCATGTCGGCGGCGATCACCTGTTCGGTCGCCTGGGCGCGAGCGTTGAGGCCAGGGCCATTGAGCCAGGTCGTGTTCGCATTGGCAATTTCCGCGCGAAAGCCGATGGTAGCTGCGTTCGCGAGATTATTGGCGATCGCGGTTTGACGCGCCATCGCACCCCGCATCGCCGTCATAGCCGTGTGAACCAGCCTGTCCATGGATCAGCGCCCCTTGCCCCAGCCGCTCTTATCAGGTCCGCAGGTTGACGATGGCCTGAGTCATCGTGCTGGCGGACTCGATGGCCTTTGCATTGGCCTGGAAGTTCCGCTGGGCGGAGATGAGAGCGACCAGTTCCTCGGTGATGTCGACATTGGACCGTTCGAGCGCACCCGACTGGATCGTGCCGAACAGGCCCGAAGCGCCGGTGCCATAGACGGCCCCGCCGCTATCATTATTGGCTTCCCAATGGGCATCGCCGCTCTGGCGCAGGCCCTCTTGGCTCGGGAAGCTGGCAAGTGCGACGCTGCCGAGCGGCTGCGTGGTGCCATCGGCGAAGGTGGCGGTGATAAGCCCCGTCTTGGAAATGCCGAGGCTGGACAGGTCCACGACTTCGCCAGCCGCATTGGTATAGGATGTGGGAACCTGCACATCGGTAAGATCCGCCGCAGCCGTGCTAGTGACGGTGCCGCTCGCATCGACAGGGAGAGCCTGTATCCGGCTGCCCGTGGTGTCCACGATATAGCGGTCCTCGTTCAGGCTGAACGCGCCGTTACGAGTGTAGCCGATCTGCCCGGACTCAGTGGCGACAGTGAAGAAGCCCTCGCCGGTAATGGCAAGATCCAGTGTCTTGTCGGTGGTTTCCAGCGTACCTTGGGTGAACTGCTGCGTCAGGCCATTCAAGCGCACGCCCTGCCCGGCGACGGTGCCGGAGGTCTGAAGCGCCGAGGAGGAGAAGATGTCGCCGAAAGCGGCGCGGCTCTTCTTGAAGGCTGTGGAACTGACGTTCGCCACGTTGTTGGAAATGGTGGTGAGGTCGGACTGCGCCGCCTTCAATCCTGAAAGAGAGATGTAGAATGACATGCGTTGCTACTCCTTCGTGAAACCGCTCAGCTCAGCTTCTGCGCATCGCTGGGTGAAAATTCGCCAATGGCGGTGATGAGGCGGGCCGAACTTGCATCGGCGGGCGATTGCACGCCTGCGATCGCGGCCCAGGTGGATATGGAGGAGGTGTTCGCCCCCTTGACCACGACCTGCAGCGCCTGGCTGTCGATCATGTTGCCGTTCTCGTCCGTGCCGTCCCAATAGAAGGGCACCGTCGAGCCAGCCGGCCTTGCTCCCATGTCGATGCTCTTGACGACATTGCCGCTGGCATCGATCAGCTCGATGGACAGGCCATCCGCAGCCTCGGCGAGCTTCACTTCGCCGCCATAGACGCCGTAGCGGTCGGGCGTGACGATGTCGCCGTCGACCAGCATCGACTTGCCGATCCAGTTGGCCGCGTCCGAAATGCGCGAAGTGGAGTTGGCCATGGCGTCGAGCCGGCTGCTGATGTTCTTCAGCGACACATTCATTTCCGCAGTGCCCGCAACCTGGGAAAAAGTCGCCATCTGCGCCACCATCTGCGTATTATCCATGGGCTGAAAGGGATCCTGCATCTTTAGCTGCGCCGACATGAGCTTCAGGAAGCTCGACTGGTCCATCGTCTGCGAACCTGTTGTCTTCGCGCCGCTATTCTGCGTGGTCAGGCTGGAGATATAGTCATTGGCTATCGTGGTCATTTGCCCATCCTTATCGTGTCGAGCAGCAGCGACTTGGCGGTTTGCAGGACCTGCACGTTGTTCTGATACTGGCGGGCCGTTTCGATCATCTCGACCAGCTCCGCGCTCTGATCCACGCCCGCTTCCCAGACGTCGCCATTGGCATCCGCGAGCGGGTGTCCGGGATCGTGGCGCTTGACGGGCTGGACGTCGGACTGGACGACCTTGTCGACCTTGACGGTGGCGACGCCGGGTTCATCAGCGATCGTCTGGAAGACCGGCTTGATCGCGCGAAAAGCGGTCCTTGCATCGCCCGTCACGGTTCCCGCATTGGCGAGGTTGGAAGCCGTCGCATTCAAGCGCACCAGTTGCGCCGACATGGCGCGTCCGGCGATATCGAAGATGTTCATGGGACCGGCCATGGCGCTCATTCTCCCTTCAGCGCGCGCGTGATCGTGTTCAGCCGCCCTTCAAGGAAGGACAGCGTGGTCCGGTACTGCACGGCGTTCTCGGCAAAGAGCGTCTGCTCGGTCGAAAGCTCCACGGTGTTGCCGTCGAGCGAAGATTGCAGGGGCACGCGATAGCCCATCGCGGCGGTCGTGGCACGATCGGTACTGACGCCCTGCTGCGTCGCGGCTGCCAGCGCCTTGTCGAAGTCAATGTCGCGCGCCTTGTAATTGGGCGTGGCGGCATTGGCGATGTTGGAGGCGAGAAGGCTGAGGCGCTGCGAACGCAGAGCCAGCGCCTTTCCATGCACTCCGAACAAACTGTCTTCCAACGCCATTGAAGGCCTCCGCTAAAACTTTCCGTCCCATTGCCGTTCTTGCCCTTGCAGGCGATGCGGCTGGTTAACGGCAGCACCAAAGCAAAGGCCGTGCCAATTTGGCGATACCCACTCGTCCGGGCTGCCAGAGGTGCGCTTTTCTGCGGTTCTCCATGTCGGCGGCAAGCAAGGCGGCAAATTTTTGCCGCCCGGCGGCAATGGCTTGCCGCCGCCTGCCGGAATGGAGCGAAAAGTGGCGGAATTGCTGGCCTTCCTCGGCAGGACCTTTGACCCTTCCGCTTTGCTGCTGGTCTTTGCCGGTTCGCTGCTGGTCGCGTTCATTCAGGTAGGTGCTGACAATATGCGGCGCTTGCCGGGCACGTTACGTCCCCTGCTGCACGCGCACCCCTGCGCCGACAGGGATGCTGCGCGCCGGGCCATGCTTCGTGTGGAACATGTGACCCATTTGAGAGGCATTGGCTGCGCCGACCGGGTCTCCACAACCGCCCCCTTCCTCAAGCGCGCCATCGATCAACTCGCCAACGCCCCTGATGAAGCTCAATTCGAACGCTGGGCGAGGGATGAGCTCGCCGCGCGGTCGGAACGCCATCAAGGCGTCATCCGCGCATGGAGCGCCATTGCCGATGCGGCGCCAGCACTTGGCATGGCGGGGACCATCATCGGCCTTATCCGCATGTTCGCGGCCATGGATGATCCCGGCGCCATTGGTCCCGCCATGGCGCTCGCCCTGCTGACCACCCTTTATGGCCTTGTGCTCGCCAATATGGTGGCGGGGCCGATTGCCGCGCGCTTGGCTTTGCTCTCGGAAATGGAAATCGGCTGGCAGCTGGAAGTACTGGACCGGATGCTGGACCTGGCGCGAGCGGAACTGGTCAGTCCTCAACCCGCCCTGCGTCAAGCGGACGTCGCACGTCCCCGTCAAAATAGCGTCAGGGAAGCGGCATGACCGCTCTTCGCCGGGGCCGCTGGGCGCTCAGCTTCGCCGATCTCTGCCTGCTGCTACTTGGTTTCTTCGTGCTGCTGAATGCCAGCGGCAACAGTGCGGAAGAGGCCGCCTTGCAGCTTTCCCGCTATTTCGGACCCGTCAAGGACGATAGCGCCTTCCAGTCCATTCCTGCATCCCGCCTGTTCCAGCGCGGCGAAGCTATGCTGACGCCGGCGGGAAGGGCTCAGCTTCATCGCATTGGCGCGGAAGCTCATAGGAAACAGCGGCTTGTCCGCATCGCGTCAGTCGGAGAAGACAAGGCCGGCCGGCGTTTCGACCGATGGGAATTGGCGGCTGCTCGGCTTGCCGCTGCGGCCAGGGGGCTACAGGAAGCTGGTTTGCCCGAGACCCACATAGAACTCCGTGGCTTGGACGAGGCGCAGCGTGGCGGCACCACTTCGGTTGCAGGCCAGCAACTCGTCATCTGGCAAAAGCATAGGCCATTAAGCAGGGATTGACCTTCTTTGGCACATATTTTGCTTACCCGTTATGGGATAGGAATGCCAAAGGAGTATATTGTGCGTAAAGCAATGGCCGCAGCGGCCCTGATGGCCGGTTTGGCAAATATGCCGACCCAGGCCCAGACGCAGCGTTTCGAGGATATCAACGGCCTTGAGGCGCTGGTGATCGCAAGGATCGGCGCGGCGGTCGGACAGCCCGGCGGCCCGGTGGCGCCGATCGATCGCCGCCTGAAATTGGCGGCCTGCCCCGGAACGCCGGTCATCGAAGGGCCGGTGATGGGAGCCGCGGTGGTTCGTTGCGAAGCAATTGGCTGGCGCATACGGGTGCCGCTCCGCGCGGCGATAATGCCTGCGGCGGCGGCAAGGTCGGCCATGCTGGTACGCAAGGGCGATCCGGTGGAAATGGTCGCTCAGGGATCGAGCTTTTCGGTCTCAACCCAGATGATGGCCGATGAAGATGGCGGCCGGGGAGACATGATCCGGGTTCGTGCGGACCGGAAATCCGCGCCTGTCGTGGCCCGGGTGGTTGATGTTGGCGTGGTCAGCGCCCCAGGATTTAATTAATTCTTACTCCCGCCGTTATAGAGCGTAGCGGGACGAGCAAAGGAAGAGATCAATGGTTGAACCCATCGGACAGGCACGGGCGTCAGCACTGAATTCGATCAAGCTTCGTGAGGCTGCAAAAGGTCAGGCGTCATCGTCCGTCGGCCTGAATGCCGAAGCGCCGGAAACGGCCGAAACCCAGAGCCCGGCCACGCGCATGGCTGCTGAAGGCGCGCCTGTGGACAGCGCCAAGGTGGCCGACATCAAGGCGGCGATCGCCAGCGGCAATTATCCGGTCGATCCCGAAAAGATCGCGGAAAAGATGATCGATCTGGATCTGCCGGGCAAAGAAAGCCGATAATGACCGCACAGGCACTGGACCGGCTCGGGAACGGATTTTCCGAGCTTATCGAACTGCTGGATGGCGACGACATCGAGCGGCTGGAAACCGTGATCGCCGAAGTGCGCGTGGCGCTGGAGGATGTGCGGGCCGAGGGCGCCTGGCGCGATACGCATGAAGTCACGGGCCGCATCCAGCAAATCATGCCGCTGGTAGAAGCCGCGCGCATCCGCGTCAATTTCCTGACGGACCTCAACCGTCAGCGCGTCGATATGCTGGCGCGCCATGGCGGACGGATGACGCTCAGCACCTACAAACGCTGATATTCGCTGCCGCTCCGCCGCTGCGGTAAAACTGGCACGGATATTGCTCTGATAGCCCCCGAGAGATCGGGGGCTTTTTGCTGCCCACTGTTAAAGGAAAGATCGTGCCGTCATTTGGCGAACTGGACATTGGAGGGGTAGGAGGCGGCAATCGCGTCACCAATGCCATTGCCACGGCCAGCCGGCGCACAGGTGTCGACTTCACCTATCTGTTCAATCAGGCGAAGATCGAAAGCAGCCTCAATCCCAATGCGCGCGCGAGCACGTCCAGCGCAACCGGTCTTTATCAATTCATCGATCAGAGTTGGCTCGGCGTTATCAACGATCATGGCGCAAAGCACGGCCTTGGCTGGGCGGCGGATGCGATCGGCAAGAGCGGCGGGCATTATTATGTCACTGACCCTGCGCTGCGCCAGCAGATCATGGACCTGCGCACGCAGCCGGAGGTCGCCTCTATCATGGCGGCCGAACATGCCGCCGATAATCAGGAGACTCTGGAAAGCCGATTGGGCCGGGCCGTTACCGCGACCGATCTTTACCTCGCGCATTTCCTGGGTGTTGGCGGGGCAGCAAAATTCCTGCGCGCCCATGACCAGAACCCTGGGGCCTCGGCTGCGGCGGTGTTACCTTCAGCGGCCGCCGCCAACCGCTGGGTCTTCTATGACCGGAATGGCGCGCCGCGCAGCCTGGCGGAAGTGCGGCAGCGCTTTGCCGAGAAACTGGGCGGCGACGGCAATTATCTGCCGGCCTCCTCCCGCGAGCAATTGCCGGAAATTCCAGAGGGGCAGCCGGTCCAGCCAGCCGACTATGTCCGGATCGAAACCGCGCGGCTGGAAAGCCGCAGGTACCCCACTATTGCGCCGCAGCCGGAAACGGCGCGGCTCGCCTATCTGATGCTGGCGACTTTTGGAAGGTAAGGCCTCAATGACGCGCACGGAAGTCAACGGCAAATTGTGGATCGGCGCAGCCAAGGGAGCGATCTTGCCGGTCGCCACGCTGATGCTCGTCATGTTCATGGTGGTGCCGGTTCCAGCGGTCGTGCTCGACATCGGCTTCATCACCAACATCATGATCTCCCTTGCCGTGCTGATGGTCGCGCTGAATGCAGCGCGGCCACTGGACTTTTCCAGCTTTCCCACGGTGCTGCTCTTCGCGACGCTCCTGCGGCTGTCGCTCAATGTCGCCTCCACCCGGGTCGTGCTGGTCGACGGCCATAGCGGGCCGGGCGCAGCAGGTCATGTGATCGAGGCATTTGGCAATTTCCTGATCGGCGGCGACTATGTCGTCGGCATCTTTGTTTTCGCGATCCTGATGATCATCAACCTGGTCGTCATCACCAAGGGCGCAGGCCGCGTCTCGGAAGTGTCGGCGCGCTTCACCCTGGACGCCTTGCCTGGAAAGCAGATGGCGATCGACGCCGACCTCAACGCCGGCCTCATCACGCCGGAAGACGCCAAGACCCGGCGGCAGGAGGTCGCGACCGAGGCGGACTTCTACGGCTCGATGGACGGCGCCTCGAAATTCGTGAAGGGCGACGCGGTCGCGGGCGTGCTGATCCTTGTGATCAATATCGTGGGCGGCATCGTTCTCGGCACCGTCAGCCATGGCCTTTCGCTGGGAGAAGCGGCGCAGACCTATGTGCTGCTCGCCATTGGCGACGCGCTGGTGGCGCAGGTTCCGGCCCTGCTGCTGTCAATCGCGGCAGCCGGTATCGTCACTCGTGTGAGTTCGCCGCTCGACCTTTCGGGCCAGATTTCCAGCCAATTTGGTTCGGGCAAGGCATGGACGCCGGTGGCCGGCATCCTGACCGTCATGGGCGTGCTGCCCGGCATGCCGCACATGATCATCCTGCCAGCAGCGGGTGTTGCGGGCTATGCCGCCTGGCGCCTCCGCAAGGCAGAGCAGAAGGCGACCGAACAACCGCTCATCGAAGAGAAAAAGGCGGAGAACCCCAGCCATATCAATTGGGACGACGTGTCCGACGGCGCGATATTGGGGCTTGAGATCGGCTATGGCCTGATCGGCCTTGTCGACGAACGCAAGGGCGCGCCGCTGATGGCGCGGATCACCGGCATCCGCAAGCAGCTCTCGCGTGAACTCGGCTTTGTCGTGCCGATGGTTCGGGTGAAGGACAATTTGGCGCTGGAGCCCAATTGCTACCGCATAACCATCGCAGGCGTGATCGTGGGCGAGGACGAGGTCTGGCCTGAGGATCTGCTGGCGCTCGACAGCGGTGACCTGGAAAATGAGGTGCCGGGCCGGAAGGCGAAGGACCCGACCTTCGGCCTCGACGCGGTATGGATCACGTCGGACAAGCGGTCCGAAGCCGTGGTCGCGGGTTATACCGTCGTCGATCCGCCAACGGTCATCGCGACACATCTCAATCACCTGATCGCGCTCAATGCATCGCAAATGTTCGGCCTTGATGAGGCGCGCAAGCTGCTCGACGCGCTCAAGGAAAAGGCGCCGCAGCTCGTCGATGGCCTGACGCCCAATCCGCTTTCGCTCGCCGCCATTGCCGCTGTCTGCCGTTCGCTTCTTGCCGAAGGCGTGCCGCTGAAGGATTTCCGCCGGATCTGCGAGGCAATGATCGATGTCGCGGCGGCCGATACGGGCCCGGATCAGCTCGTCGAAGGCATTCGCCAGCGGATAGGATCGCTCATCATCCAGAACCTGGTTCCAGTGAAGATGCCGCTACCCGTCATTACGCTGGACGGAGACCTGGAAGCCATGCTGGCGCAGGCGATGCGCGTCTCAGGCGGCGCGCAGCATCCCATCGAACCGGCGCTTGCCAACCGTATCGTCGAGGCTGTGCTGGCCGCCGCCCGGCCGATTATGGGCCAGGCGCGCAGCTTCGCAATCGTCACGTCGCCAGTGGCGCGGCGGGCGCTCGCCCGGCTGTTCAAGCCGCATCTGCCAGAAACACCGGTGCTGTCCTTCCTGGAGATACCGGACAGCAAGCCCGTGGAGGTGGTTGCGGTCGTCGGAGGCGAGGCACCGGGGAACCGGCGGGACAACATGACGCCCAATGCGTCGGAAAAAACCTTCTGAAAGTCGGGGGACTGAACGATGATGATGCAAGACATTCGGGCACAGGAAGATGGCCTGACCTATGGCCGGCGCGCGGTTGCGGTGACGCCCGAGGCGCTGGCGCGAAAATATATGCCGCTGGTGCGCAAGATCGGCTGGCATGTGCATGGCCGCGTTTCCAACGCCATCGATATTGAGGACCTGCTGCAGATCGGCATGGTGGCTCTCGTCGAAGCCGCCAACAGCTTCGAGGATCGCGGCTTCGGCTTTGCAAGCTATGCCCAGATGCGAATCCGGGGTGCGATGATCGATCATCTGCGCCGCCATGCAACGATCTGCCGCTCGGCCATGGCTCGCCGCAAGCAGCTCAATGCTGCCCGCAACCGGCTGGAGCAAAGGCTCGGCCGGTCGCCCACCGACGCCGAAATGTCGGTGGAGATGGGCCTCTCCCCTGCCGATTACCGGCAGATCGTGGACAGCAGCGAAATCGCGCAGCACCAAAGCATGGATGAGGTCTATTCCGACCAGAGCATGTGGTTCGCCGATGTCGAAGACCGCGCGGACGATGCCATGGAGCGCGAGTCCCTGAAAAAGGCGCTCGCCCACGGCATCGGCAAGCTTCCCGAGCGGGAGGCAATGGTGCTGCAACTTTACTTCGTCGAGGAAATGAACCTTGAGGAAATTGGCCAGACGCTGGACATCGGGGCAGCGCGGGTCTGCCAGATCAAGAAGGCAGCACTGATGAAGCTTCGCGATATGCTGAGCGACTGGGAGGAATGACAACGAAGGTAATTGCTTCCCGCTTTTCTGCAAACAGAATCAGGCTGCATCTTCCCCCGACTGCGCCTTTTTCTTACGGCATGTCCTAGCATTACCTCCATCTCGCCTGATACAGATCCGTTCCATAAGCTGGCAGGGTCAGGTCGAATGCACGGAAGCCATCATCATTCGCCCATGCAGGGCAACGGGCATGGCCATGGTGCGCAGGACTTCGGACGCGCCTTTGCCACCGGCATTATCCTTAATGGAATTTTCGTGGCGATCGAGGCCTCCTATGGCCTGATCGCAGGGTCGATGGCGCTGCTCGCCGACGCCGGCCATAATCTTTCCGACGTGTTGGGGCTCGTCATTGCCTGGGTTGGAGCAAATCTGGCCAAGCGCTCGCCGTCGCCCCGTTTCACTTACGGCTTGCGCGGGTCGTCCATATTGGCGGCCCTGCTGAATGCGCTGCTGCTTCTGGTCGCGATCGGGGCAATTGCATTGGAGGCGGTCAACCGCCTGGGTGATCCGCAGCCGGTCGCGGGCCGGACCGTCATCATCGTTGCCGCCATCGGCATTGTCATCAACACCGCAACTGCCCTGCTCTTTGCGCGCGGGCGCAAGGGCGACATCAATATCCGGGGCGCCTTCATCCACATGGCCGCCGACGCAGCGGTTTCGGCAGGTGTGGTGATCGGCGCGCTGGTGATGATGGGCACTGGCTATGGCTGGATCGATCCAGTGATGAGCCTCGTCATTGCCGCCATCATCCTGTGGAATACATGGGGCCTGCTGGTCGACGCAGTGAAGATGTCGCTGGCCGCCGTTCCGGCAGGAATCGACGTAGAGGCGGTCCACTCCATGCTGTCCGCCCTTCCAGGGGTGGACCATGTGCACGACCTGCACATCTGGCCGATGAGCACAACCGAGACGCTGCTTACGGTTCATCTTGTCATGCCGGCGGGACATCCGGGAGATGCTTTCCTCTTCGATGTTCAGGAACGGCTGGAGCACGAGTTCCATATCGGCCATGCGACCATCCAGGTGGAACTGAGCGATGCCGGGGATTGCCAGCTTGGTCCGGGATGCAGGGTTTAGAGCGCGCTGCGTTTAATCTGACGCGGGCGCGCGCTCTAATTCTTTGTTGTCGCATCGTTTTTCGCGCAAAACCGGTTCCCACGTTTGCGCACGATGCTCTAGCTAATCCCGCCGCATCGCTTCGGCGGCCAAGTTCTCGGCCTCGATCAGCAGCGCATCCTCGGCACTGGCCTGGGCCACATGTTCGCGGCCAATGAGGATCAGTACCGGCACGGCGAGCGGGCTGACCCTCGGCAGGTCCATGTGAAGCATCGTACCCGATGCGCGTTCCAGCAGGCCCGCGAGGCGGCCGACGTCGGTCATCCGTGCTCTCGCGTCCTCCCACGCGGCCTTTAGCAGCAAATGGTCCGGCTCATATTTTCGCAGCACATCGTAGATGAGATCGGTGGAGAAGGTGACCTGGCGTCCGGTCTTGCGTTTCCCCGGATGCTGCCGTTCGACAAGGCCGCTGATCACTGCCACATCGCGAAAGGCGCGCTTCAGCAGCGAGCTTTTTTCCACCCATTCGACAAATTCATGCTCCAGGATATCCGCGGAGAACAGCTCCGCCGGATTGGGAACGGGTTTCAGGCTGTAGACGCCCAGCGCATAATCGTTGGAAACAAAGCCGATGGGCAGCAGCCCCCTGTCCTCCATCCGCCGCGTGAGCAGCATGCCAAGCGACTGGTGCGCATTCCATCCTTCAAAGCTGTATGCGACCATATAATGCCGCTCTTCATGCGGGAAGGTCTCGACAAGGAGCTGCCCCGGTTCCGGCAGACAGGAGCGCAACGCCTGCACCTCCAGCCATTCGCGCACATCGAGGGGGAAGCGAGACCATTGGGCAGAGTCGCCAAGGAAGGCCCGCACCCGCTTCGCCAAGTTCGTCGACATGGCCATGCGCGTGCCGCCCCAGCTTGGGATCTGCGCCGATTTGGCCGAAGCGCGCACGAAAAGATCCGTGGCGTCCATCCTCACCACTTCCAGCGACAGGCCCGAGAAAAAGAAGCGGTCGCCAGGCGACAGGGTGGCGGCGAACCCCTCCTCCACCGTACCCAGCTTCCTGCCATTGGCGAAGCGGACGTCCAGAACCGGCTGATCGACGATGATGCCTGCGTTCATCCGGTGTTGCTGGATGAATTTGGGATGCGAAACCCGCCACATGCCTTCTGCGTCGTGGGTCAGCCTGCGGAAACGATCATAGGCCTTAAGGGCATAGCCGCCATTTTCGATGAAGCCGAGCACCTCCCGGAAAGTCGCTTGCGCAAGCGCGCCATAGGGCAGCGCCGAACGCACTTCCTCCAGCAACTCTGTTTCCTGGAAGGGGGCGGCGCTTGCAATGCCCATGATGTGTTGCGCAAGCACGTCCAGGCTTCCCGGACGGAAGATGTCGGGATCGCGCTCGCCCGACTCGACGGCGTCCAGCGCCGCCCGCGCCTCCAGATATTCGAAACGATTGCCGGGAATGATGATGGCTTCACTTGGTTCGTCCAGGCGATGATTGGCCCGGCCGATCCGCTGCAGCAGGCGCGAGCTGCCCTTGGGGGCGCCCATCTGAATGACGCAATCCACATCGCCCCAGTCCACGCCAAGGTCCAGCGAAGCGGTGGCGACAAGACCGCGCAGCTTGCCGGCGGCCATTGCCGCCTCGACCTTCCGCCGCGCTTCCCGGGAAAGACTGCCATGATGGATGCCGATAGGCAGGTTCCCGTCATTGGCGGCCCATAATTGCTGAAAGATCAGCTCGGCCAGCCCCCGCGTATTGGCGAACACCAGAGTGGTTTTATGGCGCTCGATTTCCGCCATTACCTGCCTGGCGGCATAGACGGCGCTATGGCCTGACCAGGGCACGCTTCCTTCGGGAAGCAAGATTGCGATATTGGGATCGGCACCCGGATCGCCAATCACTGGCGTCACGGCATCGATATCCCCGTGCGGAGCGAGCCAGGCGCGATAGCTGTCGATATCCGCCACGGTGGCCGACAGGCCCACGCGCCGCATTCGGGGTGCTATGGACTGCAGGCGGGCGAGCGACAGGGCGAGCAGGTCACCGCGCTTTTGCGTGGCGAAGGCGTGCACCTCGTCAACGATCACCGTCTTCAAATCCGCGAACATCCCGAAACTGTCTTCATGGCTTAGCAGCAGCGCCAGCGATTCGGGGGTGGTCAGCAGGATCTGCGGCGGCCGGGCGCGCTGCCGTGCCTTGCGGTCAGCGGGTGTGTCGCCGGTGCGCGTCTCCACCCGAAGATCGAGCTTCATCTCCGATATGGGCGTCAGCAGATTGCGCTGGACATCGACGGCCAGCGCTTTCAGCGGCGAAATATAAAGGGTATGGAGCCCGTCGGCGGGCCGTTCCATGAGGTCGGTCAGCACCGGGAGGAAACCGGCCAGCGTCTTTCCCGCCCCGGTCGGCGCCACCAGCAAGGCATGGCGGCCAGATTGCGCCGCCTCCAGCATTTCCCATTGATGGCGGCGAACTACCCATCCCCGGTGATCGAACCACCGCTGCAATGAGGGAGGAAGGCCGCTGTGAAGCATCAAGCGGATTTAGGGCCGGGGCCGCTCGAATGCGAGAAACTTTCCAGATGGACCTAACCGCGTTCGTCCTGCTCCTCTCGGGCAATCTCTTCGCGAAGCCGGCGGGTTGCACGCTCGGTATGCTGGATACCACGCCGCCCGGCGCGGGTCCGGTTGCGGACCACCGCATAGATCAGCACCAAGCCCAGCAAGATGGGCCCCAGGATCGTCAGCAATGCCCAAAGGCCGCCCATGTCATCCTCCGTCTTTACCCATTGCGATAGGGCAACAACGAACGGGAGCGGGAAGCTATCCGAAAAAAAGCCGCCCCGAAGGGCGGCTTGAAGTTTTAGGAGAGGATGCCTGAAAGGCCTTTTCCTTCTGCACTGCAGCAAAGCGGATTGCAAGTACAAAATTCAAATTTTTTTCGGTTTTGACATATTCCGCCGCTCTGGATCTTCACCGCCATGTCATATTTCGATTGCGCCACAGCGGCCTGGGAGCCACCCCGAATCAATTCCGAATCATCATGTGGATCATGGAACCTGGCTGATTCCCGGCATTTCACAGATTGCGCTTATCAGACCTGCAGGTCTGCCGCCCAGCTCCGCCGCCCGCATACTGCTTGCGTGAACAAAAAAATGGCCGCCCCGAGGGGCGGCCGGAAGTTTTAGGAGAGGATGCCTGAAAGGCAGGTTCTTTGTGCATCGCAGCGTGATTCTTTGCAATTGCGAAAGACGAAAACTGCTTTGCAAAAAATGCAACGACTCAAATGACGTTACGGAAAGCTTGCCTTTGTCAACAGCCTTCGCCCTCGAATTTTTTGGACTCGTTCCGGTTCTGATCGAACCGGAACGAGTCTAATATGTTCTCCGTGATTTCCGAGCCGCCAGATGATTCCATCTGGCTCGAAATCACTCAGTGCGCCGCTTGCGGTCCCCTTTCGAGGCCAGAGAGGGCAAGCTGTTCGTCGATTTGAGCCATCAGCCGGTCAAGTCCGGCCTGATCCTTGGCCTCCGCGCGGGCGACGAGAACGTCCTGGGTGTTGGACGCTCGCAGCAGCCACCAGCCATCGGGCGTATTCACCCGCGCCCCGTCCGTGTCGTTCACCTGCGCCCCGGCGGCTTTCAGCCGGTCCAGCACTTCGCCGATCACCGCGAATTTCCGGCTTTCATCCACTTGGAAGCGCATTTCGGGCGTATTCACCATCTCAGGCATGCTGCCACGCAACTCAGTGACGCTTTTGCCAAGAGCCGTCGCCGCGCGAATCAAGCGGACTGCTGCATAAATGGCGTCGTCAAAGCCATAATATTGGTGCTTGAAGAAGATATGGCCGCTCATTTCACCCGCGAGCGGGCTGCCCGTTTCCTTCATTTTGGACTTGATAAGGCTGTGGCCGGTCTTCCACATCAACGGCTTGCCGCCTAGCTCGGCAATGCGGTCATAAAGCGCCTGGCTAGCCTTCACGTCGGCGATGATCGTGGCTTCCGGCTCGTCCTTGAGCACGGGCTCGGCCAATATGGCGAGCAACTGGTCGCCCCAGATGATCCGCCCTTCGCCGTCAATCGCTCCGATACGATCGCCATCGCCGTCAAAAGCGAGGCCGAAATCGAGCCTCTTGTCCGCGACAAGCTTTCTCAGATCCGCCAGATTCTTTTCTTCGGTAGGATCAGGATGATGGTTGGGAAAATTTCCGTCGACTTCGGTGAAAAGCAGATGATGCTCTCCCGGCAGGAGCTTGACCAGCCTCTCCACCACTGGGCCGGCGGCGCCATTGCCCGCGTCCCAGCCGATGCGGTAGGCCGCGCCGTCGAAATTCTCGACGAGCCGCTCGACATAGCGATCCATGATGTCGATTTGTTCGGAGTCCGCGGCCCCCTCCACCCAGTCTGCTTCGGCCGCCATCTTGCCGAGCTTCTGAATGTCAGCGCCGAAAAATGGGGCGTGCTGAAATACCATCTTGAAGCCATTATAATTGGCGGGATTATGGCTGCCGGTTATCTGGATGCCGCCATCAACGTCCAGCACTGCTTCGGCATAATATAGCATCGGCGTCGGCCCCAGGCCGATTTTGACGGCGTGAATGCCGCTCTCATTAAGGCCCTGGACCAGCGCCGCTTCCATTTTTGGGGAGCTGAGCCGCCCGTCATAGCCCACCGCAACCCGGCTTCCGCCCGCCCGCGCGATCAGGGTGCCAAAGCCCCGTCCAATCGCATAAGCATCCTTCTCAGTCAGCGTTTCCCCGACAATGCCCCGGATGTCATATTCACGAAGGGAGGTAGGGTGGAACTGGTGGGTCATATTCTGTCCTTCTGCTTTTCATCTGCTCTTGCGAAAGTGGAAGATAACGCCACCCATTTCGCAGGAGCACTCATTGGATGAACACCTTCATTCTGACATCTATTTTTCGCCATGATGACGCAACAGCACGTCACGTGCCGCATTGATCTTGCGGGCTAATGCTTCTGTGCCGCCCCGATCGGGGTGGGTTAGCGCAATCAAGCGCCTGTGCGCTGCACGGATTGCCTCCGCATCGGCGTGTTCATCGACTCCGAGCAAAGCCCGCGCTTCTGCCACATCCATCGGTCCTGGCGGAATTTCACGGGATTTACGCTCCTTTTCGCCTCGATTAAAGCGCCAGAGCGCGTAAAGCCCAGTCAACAGCGCGGGCGCAACCCCCAGCAGCGGCTTTCCCTTGGCCAGCAGGATCAGGCCCAGCAATCCCACGCCGATCGCCACGGCATCCTGCCCTGTCACCCGTTGCAGCCGGCCTGTCCACCACATCCAGCCCGCAAGCGCTATGGCGGCAAGGACAAGCAGACTCATCAGAAAAGGCCATGCTCCGTCGCCAGCGGCAGCGACAGCCCGGAAACCATTTCCCGCAATTCCTGCCGCGCGGCGATATGGCTGACGCCCAGCTCGCCCAGATGGCCCTTGTCGAGAAGCGTAAGGCCGGAGGGGAAAAGTTCGCGATAGATCACGCGTTCCGAAAGACCCGGAATGACCCGGAAACCAACGCGCTTGGACAATTCAGTCAGGGCCTCGCCGACGCGGCGCATGTTGCGCGCCTCGATATGCTGCAGGCGATTCCTGAGCAGTACCCAATCGATCGTCACCCCATCGACCTTGGCCCTGGTCTTGCGCGCTTCCCAGATCAGTTCCGAATAAAAGCTCAGCTTCCGGACCTTGAAATTTTCGGGGTCCACCTGGCCGATCAGATCGAAATCGACGAAACTGTCGTTCATGGGCGTCACCAGAGTATGCGCCCGGGCCGCCATATATTTGGCGAAGCGGTCATCCCGTCCCGGCGTATCCACCACCAGGAAATCCATTCCTTCCGCCAGCGATTCCACCCGCTGTTCAAGCTCAGCGAGAACATCGCCCTGGTGAACGGCATAGACTGGCGTTGGCAGGTCGATCTGCCGCCGGCGCACCGTTTCCTCACGATTCTCCAGATACCGGGTGACGGTCCGCTGCCGCGGGTCAAGATCCAGCACGGCGACCTTATGCCCCTGCATGGTGAGCGCAACTGCAACATGCACAGCCGTGGTCGACTTGCCGGTGCCGCCCTTTTCATTGGCGAAAACGATATAATGCGGCTGTCCGTTCGGCATGATCCCGCCTCTTCCCCCGTTCGATTCGCGATCTTGATCCTGTCATCTTGTCGCTGCATAGCAACATCACAGGGCATGGACCGCCCCTTATCGGAGCCTTGATCAACGTGCAAATCATCCGTGAACTTGCGCTTCTCAGGGAAGCGGTCAGCAACTTGCGAAATGGCGGGCGGAGAAGGATCGCCCTGGTGCCCACCATGGGCGCGCTGCATGAGGGGCATCTGGCGCTTGTCGACGAAGCGCGGACCCATGCGGATCATGTGGTGGCCTCGATCTTCGTCAATCCGAAGCAGTTTGGCGCCAATGAGGATCTGGAACTCTATCCCCGGCGGGAGGGCACGGATGTCAAGCTGCTCACCGACCGCGGTTGCGACCTGCTCTGGACGCCGAGCGTGGAAGAGGTCTATCCGGACGGCTTCGCGACCACCATTTCGGTGAGCGGTATCAGCGAGGGCTTGTGCGGGGGCGCGCGGCCGGGCCATTTCGACGGAGTCGCCACAATCGTCGCCAAGCTTTTCAACCAGGTCCAACCCGATGTCGCGGTCTTTGGCGAAAAGGATTATCAGCAGCTCGCGGTCATTCGCCGGATGGTTCGCGATCTCAACTTCGATATCGACATTATCGGGGTTCCGACCCAGCGCGACATGGACGGGCTCGCTCTCTCCTCCCGCAATGCCTATCTGACCGATGAGGAGCGCAAGGCCGCGCATGCGCTGCCCCGCGCCCTGGGTCAGGCGGCAGCGCGAATCGAAAAGGGGGGAGATGCCGCCAAGGCGATAGAGAAGGCAAAGGCCTCGCTGGCGGCCGCGGGCTTTGATCCTATCGACTATGTGGAGTTGCGGGACGCGGCGACGTTGCAGCCGGTGTCGAACGCGAAACAACCGGCCCGTTTGCTGGCCGCTGCCAGGATCGGGCGAACAAGACTGATCGACAATATTGAAGTAAAGGCGAAATAATTTTGCAGCCGTAACCTGTACCCCATTACGGCTGATCGCATGGTATTTTGATCGTTAACCATTTTTTCACAGCCGTGCTTCAAAAGTTGACCCTGAAGAGAACCGAAGGGTTGCATGTCATGGGTAACAGTATCAAAAGTGCTGCATTCCTGATTGAAAGCCGGCTTGCCGATGCGGCGCGCGGCGATCCCAACGCTTATTTCGAACTCGGCATCGCCTATTCCTCGGGCTCGGGCCGGGAGGTCGATCTTGTCCAGGCGCATAAATGGTTCAATCTCGCCGCACTTGCAGGCAGTGAGGAAGGCCAGGCCTGCCGCGCCGAAATTTCCGAGGAAATGACGGCCCGCGAAATCGCCGAAGCACAGCGCCAGGCCCGCGCCTGGCTGTACGAGACCGGCAGACGCGCGGCCTGAGGCGGGTCAGGAATGGGTAGAGTGAGACCCTTCATCTGACCCGATGTCCGTCGTCCGTTGGATGGCCGGGACCCGGCTTCTCTCTGGCATGGTTGAAGCGACAGAGGCTCCTGCCTGCGCGGGGCGACGGTTTAACGACCGCTTCGATCCACTCCCTCACCCCTTGCGGAAAGGCGTTCTTTCCGCCAGCCATCCCCGTTCCTGGGCCGCCGCCTCTCGCTCGCGCGCCAAGAAATCTTCCACCGCTGAACGGAAAGCGGCATCGGCGATATAATGTGCCGAATAGGTCGGGACCGGCCCATAGCCCCGCGCCAGCTTGTGCCCGCCCTGGGCGCCCGCCTCCACATTTTTGAGGCCAAGCGCGATGGCGATATCGATCGCCTGATAATAGCATAGCTCGAAATGGAGGAACGGCACGTCCTCCACGCAGCCCCAATAGCGGCCGTAAAGCGTGTCGGCGCCAATCATGTTGAGCGCCCCCGCAATAGGCTTACCCGCTTTCAGCGCGAGAATGAGGAGCAACCGGCCGGCCATCCGCTCCCCGAGCAGCGAAAAGCAGGATCGTGTCAGATAGGGCCGCCCCCATTTGCGCGACCCTGTATCCTGGTAGAATTCCCAGAATATATCCCAATGGGCTTCAGTGATCTCCGCTCCGGTCAGATGAATGATGTCCAGCCCTGCGACTGCTGCTGCCCTTTCCTTGCGGATATCCTTGCGCTTGCGGCTCGACAGATCGGCAAGGAAATCGTCGAAGGAGGCATAGTCCCTGTTGGTCCAGTGGAACTGGCTGTCCTCCCGGATCAGCCACCCGGCGGCTTCGAACAGCGGCAATTGCGCCTGCTCCACAAAGGTCGCATGCGCGGAAGACAATCCATTTTGTCCCACCACCATTTCGGCGGCGGCAAGCAAGGCGGGAGCGAGCGCCGCATCCCGCATCAATAGCCTGGGGCCTGGCACCGGCGAAAAGGGGGATGCGATCTGGAGCTTGGGATAATAGCGCCCGCCCGCGCGCATATAGGCATCGGCCCAGGCATGATCGAACACATATTCGCCCTTGCTGTGGCTCTTCACATAAGCGGGAAGAGCAGCAGCAATGCGGCCATCGGGGCCATCGACGACGATGGGAACGGACTGCCAGCCGGTGCCGGGACCGACGCTGCCCGAATCCTCAAGGGCGCTCAAAAAGTCATGAGAGACGAAAGGATTGGCTATCCCGGCGCAGGCGTCCCAGTCCGCCTTGGGCACTGTCGCCACGCCCTCGGCAATCCGGGCAATGATCTCGTGAGGATCACGGTCAGCCATGAATTGGTCCGTCAGCCATTCTTCTCATAAATGATCTGATCCGCTTCACGCAAAGCCACCCGCTCCTGGCCTACGTCCCGGACGGTCCAGGTCAGTAGCGGCAGCCCCCGGCTTCGGGCGCGCGATGCAAAGGAGGAAGGCAGATCCCTGATGTCGTAGGCCAGGAATTCCGCCCGGGAGCGCCAGAGCGATAATGTCCTTTCCCACCGGCCCTTCAATCCCTCCTTGTCCCCCTCGCTCACCACCAGCCCTCGCACGATATGGGGCGCATGAGCCGCAAACCATGCCAAGACCATCGGGTTGAAAGACATGATGGCGGCCTTGCCCCTATAGCCTTCTAGTGCCCGCCGGACGCCAAGGCAGATGGCGGTGATATTGCGGTCCCGCGATTTGATTTCAATGAGGATCGGCGAACGTCCGGCAACCTGCGCCAGTATATCGGTCAATCGCGGCAGATGTTCGTCCGTGCCCGTGAGCAGGACATGGTCGAGCACGGCCGCCATCTGGTCCGCGACCGGTCCCGTCTCCGCCGTCAGCCGGTCAAGATCATAATCATGGAAGACAAAGGGAATGCCATCGGCACTCGCCTGGACATCACATTCAAAGCCATGTCCCGCCGCCAGCGCCGCATCAAAGGCAGCACGGCTGTTTTCCACAAGGCCGAGCCCATGGAGACCGCGATGGGCGAAGGGCTGGTCGTACAGGAAAGCCACTCGCGCCTGGTCGGGCGCAGGGGCGAAAATCGCGTCAGGCCGGGCGAACAGCGACAATCGCGTCAATCTCGACGGCGGCACCGAGCGGAAGAACCGGCACACCAACGGCGCTACGGGCATGGCGCCCGGCTTCACCGAACAGCTTCTGCATCAGTTCCGAAGCGCCATTGGCGACCTTCGGCTGATCGGTAAAGTCCGCTGCGCTGCTCACGAAGGCGCCGAGCTTCACGATTCGCTCGATCCTGGAAAGATCGCCGAGCGCCTGCTTCATCTGGGCGATCAGCATCAAGCCGCAGCGTTCCGCCGCCTTGACGCCAAATTCCAGATCCCGGTCCTCGCCCAACCGGCCGGTCATCAACACGCCATCGTCGAAAGGCAGTTGCCCGGAAATATGAAGCAGCCCGCCCGCCTCCACCGCCGGTACATAGGCTGCCACTGGAGCCGCCGCTTGCGGGAGGGAAAGACCTAGCTCGGCAATTTTTTCTTCGATGGTCATGGCCCCGGCAGAAACATGAGGAGGCCATGGAGGTCAAGAACTATTGTGCTACTGCGAAAAAGGCTTACCCTTGGCGAAGATTTCCTCCACCCATCGCCTGGCCTCGCTCCAGCGATCGATGCGGGCATGGGCATCTGGGCTGGGCTGGATATTGGGGGCGAGCTCTGGTTCTCCCACCATGTGCAGCCGCCAGGCGGATGAGGCATGGCGAGCGGCAGAAGCATGATTTTCGGCGAGATCATCAACGAAGATGGTAAGGCTTGGCCGGTATTGGTCTATCAGCCCCGCGAGCGGCCGTCCCTTGCCACCGCGGTTGGCGACGACGGGAAAGTCGATTCCCACTCGGCGCAGTTGCTCCGTCCGGCCACTTGCAGTGGTGAATTCGCCGATATTGGTCAGGATGACCACGTCTGCCTGCTCCCCCAGCAGGTTCAGCGCTTCTGCAGCGCCCTCAATGGGATATTGGCGGTGCATTTGCGTCTGGAAAAAGCTGTTCAGCAACTGCCAGATCAGAGGGCTGGCGACCAGTTCCCCTGTCTGCTTATGGCGCAATGCCTCAGCGAAACCGCTGTTGAAATCAAAATGGATATGATGCTCTTCATCCAGCCATTGCCGGAATGGCACCACCATGTGGAGCAGCACCTCGTCGCAATCGACAACGAGCAGGGGCTTCGGTGCGGTCATTCAAGGTCCCTCCCCGCTGCCGCGAGATCTTCGGGCCGCATGTTCATTGCCTCCGCGCAGGCAAGAAGATCCGGCTCATGCCCCAAAAGGAAAGAAAGGACGGCCCCCAGAACCGCTCGCTCGTTCACGCCGGCCCGCAATCCCTCAGGCGTCATTCCCGTTACGGACAGCAGCCTTTCGGCCCGGCGGTCATCGCCCAGGATCCAGCCAAGCGCCGCCAATGCAACCATTTCCGGGTCATCGGCGTTTGTACTCTTCGGCTTCATCGGATACATCCAGCGGGGGCGGCAATGCCGCGCGTAGGGTGATTTGTTTAAGGACTGTAAGTGGCAAAAAGAGTTCTCGTTGTCGAGGATAACGAACTCAACCTGAAGCTATTCTGTGATTTGTTGCGTGCCCATGGACATGTGACAGAGCCGGTGCGCGATGGGCGCGAGGTCGTGGAACGTGCCCGCAGTTTTTCCCCTGACCTGGTCATCATGGACATCCAATTGCCGCATGTGAGCGGACTGGAACTGATCGAAGCACTGAAGAAGGACGAAGCGCTCTCGCCTGTCCCGATCATGGCGGTGACCGCCTATGCCGGCAAGGGCGATGAGGAACGCATACGCGAGGCCGGTGCAGAGGCCTATGTGTCAAAGCCCATATCGGTCATGAAGTTCATCGAGACGGTCGAAGGCCTGTTCCGGGGCCGCATTCCCGCTTGATCCGCTACACGCCGATCCGGTGCAGCATGGCCCCATTCTGCCGCAGCCATTTCCGGGCGGGCCGGGGGTCCCCTCCATAGATTTCCGCATGTTTCGCATGAAATGCTGCGCTGTGGTCCATATGGGCAAGGTGAGCGACTTCATGCGCAACCGTTGCCTGCCGCACGAATGGCGGCGCGCAGATCAGCCGCCAGCTATAACGGATATTGCCGTTGGAGGAGCAGCTTCCCCAGCGTGACCGAGGATCACCCACGCTAACCGTGCCAAGGTTCAACCCTGCCGTTCCCGCATATTCTTCCGTTTCACGTACCAGGGTTTCCCTCGCCAATTCCCTCAGCCAGCGGAGCAGGCGCGGCGAGATCGAGTCAAACGGGCCGCCGAGTTGCAGGCAATCGGCGTGCCGCACCACCTTCCGTGGCCGCTTGGGCGACCAGTCGATGCGCACTTCCCTGCCCTCCAGCGGGAACACGGCATCGGGTACGAGAAGGATGGTGCTTGGTGCCGTGGCCAGTTGGCGCTCCAGCCAGTCCTGCTGCTCCCCCGCCCATTTGATGGCCTTGCGCAGGCTCACACCGGGCGGCAGGCCCAGGCGAATTTCTCCCTTAGCAGGATCGACCGAAAGGCGGAAAGCGCGGGTGCGCGCGTGCCGCCTTACCTTCAGCGGATAGGCAACGCCCCCTATGGTCAGCCGATCGTCAGAGTTCCCGTTCCACCACATGATTTTCCAGATCGCCCGCCTCAATCTCCGATACTGTCCATCCCCGAATCGACTGCCCCGCCCGGTGGACTGCTTCGGGGTCGCCACAGATCAGATAATGCCAGGAAGGAAGCGGTTTGCCAGCGGCTCGTAATTTGTAGGCGCAACTTTCCGGCAGCCATGTGATGTCTTTCAGACGGGTGAGCGTGAGGCGGAGGCAGTCCGGCACGAAGGCATGCCGCCTGCGATAATCGGCGCAGCGGGCGCTGTGCCGGTCGAGCAGCTTGCAGGCGACGTTGGTCGGATAGATGCGCCCGCTATCCTCATCCTCGATCTTGTGCAGGCAGCATTTTCCGCATCCGTCGCAAAGAGCTTCCCACTGGGCCCGGTCGAGCTCCTTGAGCGGTCTTTCCCAGAATGGGGTCTCGGTCATTTCACCCAATGATCCAGTTCGGCGAGCACGAGCTGGGGCGAACCTTCGTCCGCCTCCGTACCCGGCTGGTCCGTCGGCAGGATGGCGATCGGTTTCCCGTCCGGCCCCATCAGATAAGGAGTACGGCTGTGGTTCATGAGATATTCGTTGCCGCCACCTTTTCCATCCTTCGCATAATAAACTGCGAATTCCTTCGCGACATCCGCAATTTCCTGTGGGGTACCGGTGAGGCCGACCAGTTTTGGATGAAAGGCGGTGACATAATTTCTTACCACCGTCTGCGTGTCGCGTTCGGGGTCAATGGTGATGAAGATCGGTTGCACCTTCGCCGCCCGGTCAGGGTTCTCCTTTTCCAGCAAGCGATAGCCCTGCATCAGCTTTTGCAGGTCGAGCGGACAGATGTCGGGGCAATAGGTATAGCCGAAATAGACCAAACGATATTTGCCGTCGAAGTCGCTGTAGGAAACCTTCTTTCCATTCTGGTCCACAAGGGTGAACGGGCCGCCGATGCTGGCGCCCTCAAGCGGGGGACGGCCATTGTCCTTTCCCGGTTGGGATGAGCCACCACAAGCGGTTAGCGGCAGAACAGAAAGAATGGCGATGGAAATAAGGGCATTGTTCATGGCATAGCCAGCCATGCCTTGCTAGGCAGCGAAATTCAATCGATTCCGCTTGGAATGAACAGGGTGGCAGACATGATTGGTGGAAGTGGTAGGCGTTCATTCTCCAGACGCGCGGTTGGGCTTGCCCTCGCTGCGGCTCTGCTGGTGCCCTCCCTGGCGCAGGCGCAGTTCTCCGACAGCTATAATTTCCTCAAGGCCGTCCGGGATCGCGACGGCGCCAAAGTTACCGAATTTGTCGACCAGCCGGGCACGACCGTCATCAACACGCGCGACAGCAGCTCGGGCGAAACCGCGCTGCACATCGTGGTCGCGCGGCGGGACCCGGTCTGGGTCAATTTCATGCTGGCGAAGGGCGCAAAGCCCAACCTGACCGACAATAATGGCACGACACCGCTGATGCTGGCCGCGCAGATACGCTTCCTGGACGGAGCGCGGTTGCTCCTGACCGGAGGAGCGCAGGTCGACAAGGCCAATGAGCGAGGCGAAACTCCGTTGATACGTGCGGTGCAGCTTCGCGACCTGGCCATGGTCCGGCTGCTGGTCTCCAATGGCGCGAACCCGGACAAGGCAGACACCATGGCCGGCATGTCGGCCCGGGACTATGCCAAGCGCGATGCTCGCACTCCCGCGATATTGGCGGCGCTTGACACGTCCAAGCCTGCGCAAGGGACCGGAGAGATACAGGGGCCCAAATAAGCGGGCTAGGGCGGCATCACCTGAATCTCAAGACGTCCTGAGCCGTCATGTAGCCGTGAATTCCCTGATATAATCAGGATCGGCCATTGCCATCAGCCGCCGGGACGCCCTCCGCCCGAAGCGCAATATTTCCGCCTTTCGCCGAGCGGCGGCCAGTGGCTGCGTCGGCGCCGGGCGGATGATCTCTGCATCATATTGATCAGCGCAGATAAGGCCCGTCCGGCCGGGAAGCAGATTTTCGCCCTCGAACAGCATCAGGTCGAACCCCGCGGGCACCGCCCAGAAATAACGGTCGCAAAAGTCCAGATAGTCCGTCCACTTGGCATCACCCAGCAGATCCTGGCGGCTGCACTTGATCTCCACGATCAGGATATGGCCCTTGCCATCCACCGCCATGACGTCGGCCCTGCGCCCATTGGGCAGGGGCACCTCAGCCATGCCGAAAATATCATGCCGGTGGAAAAGCCGCATGATCCCGCGAGTGACTGCGCCCGCCGTGCCGTCGGCCATCGGATTGCCGGCATTCGCCAGATAGCCGTCGAGTCCCATATTATGTCCGTTCATGCGCGGACATTTAGAACATTATGGGAACACTGAAAAGGCTCAACCCTGTCCGTAATAGCTGCGATACCAGTCGGCAAAGCGATGAAGCCCCTCCTCCAGCATCACCTTGGGGCGATAGCCGGTCAGGCCATGAAGCTGCGAAACATCGGCATAGGTCGCCGTCACGTCCCCCGGCTGCATCGGCCGCATGACCTTTTCCGCTGTGCGGCCAAGCGCCTTTTCAAGGGTGGAAATCATGTCCATCAGGCCCACAGGATGGCTGTCGCCGATGTTCAATATGCGCTGGGTCGACCGTTCCGGCGGATTGTCGAGCGCCCCCACCACGCCATCGACAATGTCGTCGATATAGGTGAAGTCCCGTGCCATCTTGCCTTCGCCGTAAACCTCGATCGGCTGCCCGGCCATGATCTTCTGCGTGAAGCTGAAATAGGCCATGTCAGGGCGGCCCCAAGGCCCATAGACGGTGAAGAAACGTAGGCCCGTCTGCGGAAAACCATAAAGATTGGCATAGGCCGCGCTCATCAACTCGCACGCGCGCTTGGTTGCGGCATAAAGGGAAACCGGGCTTGCTGCGGGCTCGTCCTCCGTAAAGCCCTCGCCGCCCAGCGGCTTGTCGCCGTAAACCGAACTTGACGAGGCATAGACCAGATGCTCGAACCCTTCGGCATGGCGGCAGGCTTCGAGCACCGACAAATGACCGGCGAGATTTGATTTCTCATAGGCAAAGGGATTTTCGAGGCTGTAGCGCACGCCTGCCTGCGCCGCGAGATGAACTACGCGGCGAACGCCATTGTCCCGTATCAGCGCGGCCATCGCCGGGGCATCAGCAATGTCCATGCGTTCCATGGTGAAAGCTGGGCGCTCCACAAGGGTCGCAGCCCGCGCTTCCTTCAACGAAGGATCATAATAGTCGTTGAAATTATCGACCCCGATCACCGTTTCCCCCCGGTCGAGCAGCCGGTGAGCAACGGCATGTCCGATGAAGCCGGCGGCGCCGGTCACGATGATCGTCATTGATAAGGTCCTCCAGTTGGCTCCCCGACGGCGGCACGGCTGGCACAGCGTCCGTCAGGGAGCAACATACTGGCTATGAACGGATCACAAGGTCCGTCAAGATGTTGGGGTGGCACATCAGGTGGACAACCCCGTCCGGTGGTTCAATATTTGAGGCGCGCCGCCAGACCCACTTGCCAGCGGTTGTAATCCTCGCCCTCCACCTGGCTTTGACGGCCAGTATAGCGGCCCACCACGGCAAGGGCGATGAGCCGGTTCATCAGATATTCGAGCTCGCCGTCGACGATCACGCGGTCCTGATCAATGTCGGAAATGCCGCGATAGCGGGTGTCCCGATATTCGACGCCGCCATTGAAGTGGATATTGTGCCGGATTTCCTGCACGACACCCAGCCTGAGCCGGGTATCGGTACGGCCGGTGACGCCAGGCTGCACGGTCGCGACATCGCCCCTGAAGCCGGTAAACTCGATTTCCGTCCGTGGCGTCAGTTCATAGTTCAGCCCCGCGCCGAACTCCACGCCAGTGTCCTTGCGCAGCAGATTGTCGTCGGGATTGAACCAGAAGGCGCCGGCATAAATATCGCCCCGCAGTTTCCCGCCCGGATCGATCTGCAGACCGGCGGTGGCGCTGACATTGGTGGAATCGCGGTCGATGCCAAGCTCGGCTATGCCCAGCCTATAATCGCGGCGCCGGACCTGACCCTGGGCGAAGGCATTGATGAAGCCCGAGACGCGGTAAAGTCCCCGGACGGTGCCGGTATAGGTGGTCCGGTCACGTTCATTGTCTTCCGAACTGCGATAGTCCCGCTTTTCGACTTCGCCCCTGACATGCACGCCGAGCCGCGATCCACGGAAGCCGGCAAACAGGTCGCCCCCATAATCATTGTAGATGCGAGGCCCGACGCTTGTATCCGTCCGCGCTTCAGGATCGCCGCGTTCTTCCGCGGACCGGACGAAGCGGGCCGAACCGCCGAACTGCATCTGCTCCGACGGGCGCGCGACCAGGCGCGACATGGCGCCGAAAGTGGTGCTGTTTTCCTCGCTATGGTCAATATACCGTCGCAGCGCCACAAAGCCCTGCGTGGTCCATGCCATTTTCTGATTATCGAGGTCGAACGCGATGCGCGGCACCGCATGGATGACGACGTCGTTATCCTTCCCGCTTTCCTCGGCATAAATATTGTTGTCATAATAGCCGGTAACGTCGAGTTCCGGCCGGATTATCAGATTGCCGGAACGAATGGTGCGGGGCTCATAACCCTCCGGCATCTCCCGTTCGGCCTTGAAATTGTCCGGTTCCAATTGCGCGAGGGCTGGCGTTACCGGCCCGGCGACACCCGCTACCGCAGCCAGTACCGGCCACAGCGATCCAGTGGCAATCCCACGTTGCTTTTGCATGATGGTAAACTCCCTGAAGCGTTCTGATTTCGTGCCCCCGCTCAGGTGCACTACCATAGTAATGATATGTGCATAAGGAAAAAACCAGCGTTAAATCACGCTGCCTAGAACCAACTTTCCTTGATACGGATAGTATCGCCGGGGAGTACAGGCGTATTTTCCCTCGCTTTTCCAGTAATGCCGCGACCTTCGATCACACGTGTTATCGTCATGCTTTTCTGGTCGGCACGGAAAGTGAAGCCGCCCGCCATCGACACGGCGGTCAACACCGACATGCCGGGCCGGTAGGGATATTCGCCAGGGCTTTTCACTTCGCCCAATATGTAGAAGGGCCGGTATTTGGTGACCTGCACATTCACGCTGGGAGAGCGCAGGATCTGCCTTTCAAAAAGGACTTTGGCGATGTCCGACTGCAGTTCGCCAACGGTCTTGCCGCGAGCCTGGACATTATCGATGAGCGGCAGGGAGATCACACCGCTGTCGCTTACCACGTAAACATTATTGAGCGCATCAAGCCCATAGGCAGTGATGCGCACCTCGTCACCAGCATCGAGCCGGTAGAGCGTCGACTGCGGCGTGGATGCCGAGGACCCCGGCATATCCGCCGCCGAACCTCCCGTGGCACATCCGGTCAATATGCCCACGGCTGCGATGGTCAGCATTAGCTGTTGAATCAGCTTCCGGCATATCCGCCCCAGTTCAATCATAGCGTGCTCCCACAAAACTGCTCCCTACCCTACCCAAAGGAACTAGCCGGAGCTTTGGCGATTCCGGCATGACCTTCAACCCCTTTCGGGTGTCTCAATCGGTGGATTCCCCCATTTTCCCGACGTCAGGATGATCCACGAAGCAGCACAAACCCCTAATTGGCGCTTTTGATCCCTCTTTCATGCTGCCTGCCGCGCAACGGGCAGCCAATGGGACAGATCGCGGCGGATCAGCTTGCCTAGCCGTTCGACCTCGGGAGCATAAAAGTCTTCCAGATGTGTCCGCAGGGCGGGGTGAAGGGAAGGACAATGGCCGGTGGAGCGGTTCAGCTTGCTCCGCGCTGCTTCGAACAGGCGATTGCCATGCAAGGGCCTCACTGCCTGCCGGATGGGAGCGAGAAGCTTCTGAAGCCGCTGTGCATGGGCGGCATGCTCATGCGCCTGTTCGCGTTCCCGGCGGCTTTCGGTGAAATGGAAGGGGACGCGGATATGGGCGCAGACCTCCTCCACGACCCATACGGGCCGTTCCCGAACATCGTCGTAAAGCAAGATCTTGATCTGTTCGCGGGGAAAATGGTTCAGCCAGCGCTTGAGGTGCTGGAAATAGAGACCCGACTCCAGCATCGGCGGCAGAGCTGTGGCTGAAGGCATCAGATATTCCTCGGGAGGCCCCTCGATGCGTCCGTGACGATACTGCATCCGGTATTCGGAATAGGCCCGGTCGACCGGATTACGGAGCTGCACGATCAGGGGGACATCGGGCAGCAGGTCCGCGATGCGCCGGGCCGCATCGGGATGCGCAAAGTAATCCGACGATTTTTCTCCCGGCCGTTGAGCCGGTCCCGCATCCCTGAAAAATTGGCTGTACCAGACAAAGCCGCGGGAAAATTGACTGCTGAAGAAATGCGGCTCTACATGAGGCAGGTAGAGCGCTGGATTGTGGCGCAACTGGAATGCCAACCAGGTCGTTGCCGCCTTGACGGCGCCAAGGAGAATGAATTGCGGAAGAATGTGGAGCCCGCTCATAGGGCCGCGCTCTGAGATCTACAGCTCATTAATGATGAAATGCCGTCGTGCGACACCCTTGATCCTTCTCCATCGCTGGCCGGCTGCATGCTATGCGGCAAAGACCAATCTGATATGTAGCGCAGGCAAGAAGCAGATGAATTTGCCCAAGCAGCCATCATACCTAAACCCCGCCTCAGCCCGCTTGGCTATGGCTGCTGCCCGCTTGAGGGATATGTCGTGCCATTCTGGTGATGAAGGGGGATCAATGAACAAGGTCCGGCCGGAGAAAGAGAATCGCTGTCCTGTCCGAATCGGGTAAGATTATCCCGCCGAAGTGCTCCATCGGGGGAAATTTGGACGGCCGAAAGATTGGTGGTCTAATACCTTTGTCGTACTGAATAAGTTACGAGTACGGAACGAGACTAGGTATAAGTTTATGGAAAGCCTTTGCTTTTCCGCAGCGCAGCATTCAGTGGCGCATTCCGGGACACGCCTTTATGGCTAATTCGTTTGAAGCTGCGCAAAGTGGTAAATGATGATATAACCCTATCCTTGTGATGACGAGAACAACTCGCGCCACATTGGCATGATGCAAGTCTCTTTCCTTCTGGTTTCCACCGACCAGCGGGGAATTTTCGTAAATTTGGGTCGCCTCGTTTTGCTGTCGATTGCAGAAGAGGGGTAAGCTGTGACTCACGATATACAAGTGTCCCTTTTGGGACGGAACGAAATAGTGCGCGAAGGTTTGCGGCGGATTCTCACGGAAGAAAATTTCCAGGTAATCGCTTCAGTAGAAGATTCCACGCAACTTAGCGCACCGGCCAATGACCAGAACGGCGCTCGCAGCCACATTATCATTATCGATAACGGACCAGATCAGTTCGGACTGGAAAACTGCCGCAAGCTGCAGCAGCGCTTTCCCGGCTCCCGGCTCGTCCTGCTTGCGGACGAGTTCGAATATGACGAAGTGGCGGAAGCCTTTCGCTCCGGGGTTGACGGTTATATCGTCAAGGAGATTTCTTGCGAGCCGCTCATCAGCTCGCTGCATCTCGTCTCGATGGGCGAAAAGGTCATGCCTTCGCAGCTCGCCGGCACGCTGGCCAATGGCAATGGAGCCATGCCACGGCGCAACTGGCGGGAAAGCATCGCAGACGTGAACCTTTCCGACCGGGAAGTGGAGATTCTGAGATGCCTGATCCTTGGCTATGCCAACAAGGTCATTTCCCGGCGCCTGGACATCAGTGAGGCGACCGTGAAGGTCCATGTGAAGGCCATTCTTCGCAAGCTGCGGGTGTCGAACCGCACGCAGGCAGCGATCTGGGCCGTCAAGCGGGGCCTTGAGACGCACCTTGTCGCGCAGCCCAAGGATCGTACCGTTCTCAACGACGACGAGAACAGCTTCGAGCTCCTCTCGGATTGCGCTGCATGATGCAATTGGAGCGGGCTTCATTGAAGCTCGCTCCGTAGCGATGCTGGCATCGATCTGTGGTAGACTCGTTCCGCCCCGAGCGAAGAGCCTGAAATAATACCGTTCGCCTTGCATATTTGGGGATTGGCGTGTCGAGATTCAGGCAGGCATCACCTGAATCTCGACACCCCTAATGCCATTCACGGAAGAAGTGGGCCACGATCTGGGTGCGGTTGAGCATGCCGGTCCGTTCCATGATGGCGCGGATGTGGACCTTCACCGTGCTTTCGCTGATGTCCAGTTCAGTCGCTATGGCCTTGTTTGACAGCCCCCGCGCCAGAAGGCGAAGCACATCCAGTTGCCTGGGGGTGAGTGCTGTGTCGGTGGAGCGCATTTCCAGGCTGTCGGGAAGCGCCGTGTTCCTGGACAGCGGACCCATATTCCCGTGCAGCCCATTAAGGGTTGCGCGCGGATAGATGATGAGCCCCTCCCGCATGAGCTGCAGCGCGGCGATGGTGGGCGCCAGCGCGATGTCGCCAGTGATATAGGCACCCACCCCAAGCTGAAGCCCCGCCAGCATCTGGCCGATATCTTCCGGCCCCGACAGCAGCATTGTGGCGGCGCCGGGGAAGCGCTGCGTCAGCGCCCTCAGGCGGTCGCCAAACTCCCTGGACGCAATATCCTGCCCCCCGGCCTGGAGGATCACCACGTCAGGATCGCCTTCCGGAAAGGGGTCCTGCTGCAAATCTTCGACATGGCCGCAGCCGGTGATCGATATGGCCTGGTTTTCGCCAAAGCCGGCGAGAAGGCAGCTTCTGCTCAAGGGGGAGGGATCAACCAGCAGGACACGCACGCTATCGCCCCCCTCCTTGTGCCGCCCCGCCTGTCTGCCAGGCAATTCCAGTTCCAGTGCGGTCATCGCCCCCACCCCTCCGCAGCCGCGCCCCCACGCGCGAAATAACGACCAGGCCGTTCCTGATGCCCCCCGTGCGGCATATGACTGTTCTTCTGGATTCCGCTCACTGCCTGCTCCCCACTTCAGTCCTGATGTTAAATCGACAAGGCGGGCCGAGACTGAGCAGCGAAATTGCGGAACCCTGCCGTTCTCTGGGGAGCCGATATTCCCGTTTTCGCCGCGGCTGGGCAAAAGATATTGGGGTGCTAGGGTCAGGGCAAAGTGGCTAATGCTAAGGAATTATGACGAGCCCGTCCGAAGCGGCTGCCGAGGGTCCGTCGAGCAGTCCCGCCATTCCGGAGATACCGGAATGGCGGGCTTCTTTGTCAGGACGCGGTCATATCGCGGCCTTCATGCCATGGCGGCTACCGGCTGTCCGAATTCCAGGGATGCCCCACTCAGCGAGCGTGTGACAGGGGTTGGCAAACCCTTGGACTGGAATTCGGCCTTCAACATTTGCTTGCGTTCCTTGAGCCGTTCTCCAAGCCCCGCCAAGTCCACATCGGCGGCCCGTGCCTGCGCGAACATGCCGCTTGAGGGCCGCTCTTCTTCCTTCACATGATGTTTGATCTCTTCCGACAGGACCGTCACCTTCGCATCGAAGAAGTCGGCCGATGGATCGCCCTGCAGCAATTCCGCGACCAGCAACTTCGCTCCGTCATGCTCGACATAGGCCTCGTCCAGCGTATCGCCCTCGATCTTGCCGCGCAGCGCGGGATAGAAGATTTCTTCTTCTATCATCGTGTGGATGATCAGTTCCATGCAGATTTCTTCTGCCAGCTTCTTCTTGCGATCATCGCCCTTGGCCTTTTCGAACTGTTCGAAAAGCTCCTCCACCTTGCGGTGGTCCTCTTTCAGCATCGCGATCGCATCCAATTTCCTGGTGGGCATTTCCTTATCCTCCGGTTGGCCGCCCGCTTGCTCAAAAAAAGCCGGAGGTAATGGCTTCGTTCCTTCGATCCGTCTTATTTACCGGGAGGGTAAGGCGTCAGGCGCGCTTCTTGCGCCTGAGCCGCTTCGCATTGGCGGTCGCGCGCCGGTGCACTGGCGCCAGGGCTTTTCCAGCCGACGCCGCGGCCCGCGAGCCCAAGCGCGACGAACGCCCGGTCATGCGGGCGGCCTCTGCCGAGGTGGGAAGCCGGCCCGCCGCCATGATGGTCCCAAGCTGCATCCAATTGGCAATGGCACCGGTGTGAATCGCGTAAAGATCGGCAAGAGCAGACCGGCCTGCTCGAGAAAATGCGTCGACTTTTTCGGGAACCATGCGCCCGAGTTCAGCATAGTCGCCTTCCAGCGGATTACGAGCAACTTCCGCTATCGATCCGCAGCGGCTGCCGAAGACATGGGCCGACGCACCCATCATCTCCCCGAACTTCAGTCCCGCGGCGGTCAAATTCATTCCGCTTGTCCACATATCGGACCACAGCGACAAGGCCGTCCAGGTCTTCGGCATGATCTTTCCGTCCGCCCGCCAGATGAGATTCCAAGCCGCTATAATGCCCGCCTCGACTGTCCGGTTCCGCACGGTCGGTTCCGGGACGGAACTCTGCCCGTCTTCAGTCATTCTTGCATATCGGAGAGGTGCAGGGATGTTTTATGAAGCAAAACATGGCGATGCCTTCAGATAGCGCCAGACAAGCCTTTGAACGGGCGATAAGCAATCCGGTATTTCTTGATTCCCTGCCAATCGGGGTATTTTGCTGCGACCGGGACGGCATCATCCGCCATTATAACAGCCGCGCAACCGAGCTTTGGGGCCTGGAGCCCCGAATTGGAGATCCGGTCCGTCGCTTCAATCCTGCTAAGCAGCTTTTCACCCCCTCTGGCGAACCGATGGCGCCGGAGCAGGCACCGATGGCCGAAGTGCTGCGCACGGGAAAGCCCATCCGGGACCGGCATATTGTCATTGAAAAACCCAATGGCGAACGCCTTCTGGTGCTCGTCAATATCGACCCACTGTTCGATGAGCAGGGACAGCTTGCGGGCGCCATAAACTGCTTCCAGGATATTTCCGACCTGACGCGGGCGCGGGAAGCGCTGGAAAGCCGCACTGCCGATCTGGTGATGGCGGAGGAACGCACCCGCCGCAGCGAGCAATATTTTCGCGACGTGCTGAACACATTGCCGGCTGCGGTTTACATGACCGATCCTCAGGGCCGGATCACCTATTATAACCATGCCTGCGTTGATTTTTCAGGCCGGACGCCAACGCTGCTGAGTGACGAATGGTGCGTCACCTGGAAGCTGTACCGGCCGGATGGAACCCCCCTGCCCCATAATGAATGTCCAATGGCGATGACGATCAGGGAAAGATCGCCTGTCCGCGGGGAGGAAGCCATTGCCGAGCGGCCCGACGGAAGCCAGGTACGCTTCGCTCCATGGCCGACTCCCCTGTTCGATGCCGATGGTGAAATGACGGGAGCCGTGAACATGCTGATCGACATCACGGACCGGCACGCAGCCGAGGTGGAATCGGCCCATCTGGCAGCGATCGTCTCCTCGTCCCAGGACGCCATCGTCAGCAAGACGCTGGACGGCCGCGTCCGGTCGTGGAATGCGGGCGCCACTCGCCTTTTTGGCTATGAACCCGAAGAGATGATCGGCCAGCCGATCCTGAAGATCATTCCGCCCGAACTCCATGCAGAAGAGGAAGAGATCCTTGCTCGGCTGCGCCGCGGCGAGCGGATCGAACATTTCGAGACCCAGAGGGTCACAAAGGGCGGAGAGCGTGTCCATGTATCGCTGACCGTCTCGCCCGTTCACGACAAGACAGGCCGTATCATCGGCGCCTCCAAGGTAGCGCGCGACATCACCGAACGAAAGCGCGCGGAGGAGATGCAATGCCTGCTGATGCAGGAGCTCAATCACCGGGTCAAAAACACCCTGGCGACCGTCCAGTCGATCGCCAACCAGATGGCCCGGAACAGCCGGTCGCCCGCGAGATTTGCGGAAGTGTTTTCCGGGCGCATCCAGGCGCTCGCGCATGCCCACAGCCTGTTGACCCAAAGCGCTTGGCAGGGTGCGTCCATGCTGCCGCTGATCCGGGACCAGTTGCTGGTTGACGGGGTAGAGGACAGCCGCATTTCCTTCAGCGGGCCATCCGTTCAACTGGAGCCTCAGCCGGCGCTGCATCTCGCCCTGGTGCTGCATGAGCTTGGCACCAACGCGCGCAAATATGGCGCGCTGTCAGTACCGGAGGGACGGCTCTCCATCGATTGGGAAGTCCGCTCGGAAGGAGGGCGGCAGTTGCTGCTGTGGTGGAAGGAAAGCGGCGGCCCGGAAGTCGCCGCACCCACGGAGCGGGGGTTTGGCACCACGCTCATCGAAAGAAGCTTGGCGGCGGACGGCGGCGACGTTTCCATACGGTACAGGTCACAAGGGCTGGAATGCGACATCATGCTGCCGCTTCCCGACCGTCAGACGGCACCTATGCTCTCCCGCAATTCACTGTCCCCCGCCCGGGCTTCGGTTGCGCCCCGGCCGCCGGAAGGGTCGCTTCGCAAAGCGCGCGTGCTGCTGATCGAAGATGAGCCGCTCATTGCGATGGACATGTCCGATACGCTGGAGGAAGCAGGCTGCATTGTCGTCGGAACCGCCGTCTCGGTGCCCGAAGCCCTGCGGCTGATCAGCGAGACCGAATTTGACGCGGCGCTGCTTGACGCTAACCTCGGGGGCGAGCCGGTGGACGAGGTGGCATCGGCCCTGACCCGCCGAGGCAAGCCCTTTGCCTTTGTCACTGGCTATGGTGCGGACGCGCTGCCCGAAGCTTTCCGCCAGGCGCCGCTGGTGAACAAGCCGCTGATGCGGAATGCAGCGCTTCAGGCCATCAGAAACCTGATGGCCCGCGACGCGGACATATTGCAGCTCCGCCCGATGCACGCCTGACCAGCTTCAAGAGATCATCGCGAGATTCCCTCGTGCCGTTATCCCGGCGGCGACGGCGGTGCATTTCCTGAGCTATCCGCTTGATTTTACGCCCGGAGATGGATTCCGTCTTCGCGCGAATGACGAAAGAATTGTCAACTCCCTGCTTGTGCCACGGCCCCTGCAAGCCTGCCCGCCACGACTGGCGCCACATGCTGCACGATCAGATCGACCCCCTGAGCATTGGGATGGATGCCATCTTCCAGCATCAAATTCCGCCTGCCCACCACATCTTTCAGGAAAAAGGGATAGAGCGGCACGTCATGTTTCCGGGCGAGATCGGGGTAAATGGCGTTGAAAGCCTCCGCATAATCCTTGCCCAGATTGGGCGCGGCCAGCATGCCGGTCAGGACCGCCGGGATTTCCCGCTTGTCGAGTTCAGCCAGGATCGCGTCCAGATTGGCCCGGGTCTCGCTGGGGCTAATGCCGCGCAGCATATCGTTGCCGCCAAGGCCGACAATCACAAGGTCGGGCTTGCGCGGAAGCCCGTCGAGCGTGAAGGCAAGCCGCTGCAATCCCGCAGCGCTCGTATCGCCGGAAACGCCCGCATTATGCACCGATGCGTCAACGCCTTGGGCAATCAGCGCGCGCTGCAGTTCCGGCGCGAAGCCTTCTCCCTGATTCAGCCGATATCCCGCATAAAGGCTGTCGCCAAACGCGACGATCAGCTTCGCATGTTGCCTTGCGGCCGGTTCAGGCTTCGCAGCCGCCGCCTGTTCGGCTTTGGTCCGGTCGGCGGCGGGCTTGTCATCCGAGCAGGCCGCCACCAATTGGGCAGAGAGCAGCGCGAGCGCATAATATAATATCTTTCCGGCCAAGGAGCGTCCTTCCCTCATGCATGGCACAACCGACCAGTCCACTATCGCGATCCGTGCCCGCAATGTCACGCTTTCCCTCGGCACTCGGGATGCGCCGGTGGAGATATTGCGCGGCATCGACCTCGACATCATGCGGGGGGAGAGCCTTGCCATTCTGGGCGCCTCTGGATCCGGCAAGTCCTCGCTGATGGCCACGCTTTCGGGGCTCGAAAGGGCGAGCGGCGGCGAAATCATCGTGGCGGGGCTCGACTTCGGCGGCCTTGACGAGGACGATCTTGCCCGCGCGCGGCGGGGCCGCCTCGGCATCGTGCTGCAATCCTTTCACTTGCTGCCGACCATGACCGCCCTTGAAAATGTGGCAGTTCCGCTGGAGCTTGCGGGCTTTCACAACGCCTTCGCGCGAGCGGAGACGGAGCTTCGGGCGGTCGGCCTTGGCCATCGTCTGCGGCACTATCCAGCGCAGCTTTCGGGCGGCGAACAGCAGCGCGTGGCGATTGCCAGGGCCGTGGCGCCGGGGCCGGACATCATCTTTGCCGACGAGCCAACCGGCAATCTGGACGGCTCCACTGGGGCAACCATCATCGACCTGCTGTTCGAACGGCAGGCGGCGGCCAGCGCGACGCTGGTGATCATCACCCATGACCCTTCGCTCGCGGAGCGGTGCGACCGGATCGTGCAGATGCGCGACGGCCGGATCATTTCGGACCGCCTGCAGTGAAGGCGCTTGGCTGGCGGGCCTGCTGGCCCATTGCGCGCCGTGACCTGCACGCCAATTTCCGGGGCTTGCGGCTGCTGTTCATCTGTCTGTTCCTGGGCGTGGCGACGCTGGCGGCCATCGGCAGCTTGACCGCTTCCATCACCGGCGAGCTGTCCGAGCGAGGACGCGCCCTGCTGGGCGGCGACATCGAAGTCGCCATGATGCAGCGCGAGGCGAGCGAAGCAGAGAAGGCTGGGCTGCGCCGTGCGGGGCAGGTCAGCGAAACGATTCGGATGGGCGCGATGGCGCAGCGCATTGGCCAAGGCGGGGACGCACCGCCCGCCGTACTGACGGAATTGAAGGGCGTGGACGCTGCTTATCCGCTCTACGGCTCGCTCCTGCTTCAGCAAGGCGCGCTCAAAGGCTCATTGAGACCGGACGAGCTGGTCGTCGGCCAGTCCCTGATCGACCGGCTCGGCCTCCATACCGGCGACCGCCTGCGTTACGGCAACGCCCTTTTCCTCATTCGCGGCGTAATTGCCGAAGAGCCGGACCGGGTCGGCGAAGGCTTCACCCTGGGTCCCGTCGCCATCACGTCGATGGAGGGTCTCCGCCGCACAGGGCTGATCCAGCCCGGCAGCCTTTTCGAAAGCAAATATCGCATCAAGCTGCGCCCTGGCGAAGATGCACGGCAGCGGCGCGAGATGTTGGAAAGCCAGTTTCCCTCCGCCGGATGGGAGTTCAAGGACCGCGACCGCGCCGCGCCGGGCGCCAATCGCTTCTTTGAGCGGATGGGGCAGTTTCTCTCGCTGATCGGCCTTACCGCGCTGCTCATTGCTGGAATCGGCGTCAGCAATGGCGTGTCCTCCTATTTGACACAGAAGCGAAGCAGCATCGCGACCTTCAAGGTGCTCGGCGCGACCTCGGCCGATATTGCGCGCATCTATCTGTTGCAGATCGGCACGGTCACATTGCTCGCCATCGGCTGCGGTCTGGTGCTGGGCGCGCTGCTGCCTCCCGCCATCATCTGGCTGGCGGGCGATGTGTTGCCGGTCCAGCCGGGCTTCAATGTTCATCCACTGCCACTGCTGACAAGTGCTGCCTACGGCCTCCTGATCGCGCTTGTCTTCACCCTGCCTCCGCTTGGGCGGGCCCGGACGGAACCCGCAGCGGCCCTGTTCCGGGCGCTCGTGGAGCGCCGGGCGCGTGCCGGCTGGCGCAGCCTTGCGGGAAGCGCCGCCGCTCTCGCCGCCGTGGCGGGCCTTGCAATCGGCACAACGGACGAGCCGCTTTTCTCGGCCACAGTGCTCGGCGCTACGGCAGCGGTGCTGCTGCTCCTTTTTGGTCTTGGCTTGGCCGTCAGGTGGATAGCCACGCGCCTTCCGAGCCCCAGGCGGCCGCTCTGGCGGCTGGCCATCGCCAGCCTCTACCGTCCAGGGTCGCAGACCCCTGCGCTGGTGATTGCACTTGGCCTGGCACTGACGCTGTTCGTCACGCTTGCAGGCGTGCAGACCAGCCTTGACGCGGAGATCCAGCGCACCGTGCCAGAGCGCGCGCCGAACCAGTTCGTGCTCGACATTCCGGCAGAGCAGGAAGCGCGTTTCCGCCAACTGGTCGAAACCCGCGCGCCCGGAGCCGAGCTCAATATCGTTCCGGCGCTGCGGGGGACGATTGTGGCCTATGGCGGACAGCGGGTCGCCGACCTTCAGGAACTGCCCGAGGGCGCCTGGTTCCTCCGCGGCGAAAGGGGCGTCACCTATAGCGATGTGCTGCCGGAGGGGAGCGATCTGGTGGAAGGCCAATGGTGGCCCCGCGACTATAAGGGACCGCCGCTTGTGTCGCTGGACAGGGAAGCCGCAAGGATCATGGGCCTCCGCCTTGGCGACACGCTCACGGTGAGCGTGCTCGGGCGGGAGATCGAGGCCCGGATAGCATCGCTGCGGCAAGTCAACTGGGACACAATGGGCTTCAACTATATCCTTGTCTTTTCGCCCAATACGCTCAAAACGGCGCCCCACAGTCTGGCCGCCACCATCACCATGGACAAGAGCCGCGACGCCACCGTGCAGCGGGCATTGCTGACGGCCTTCCCTTCTGTCTCGGTCATCGCGGTGAGCGAGATCGTCACGCAGGTGAGCACGCTGCTCCGCCAGATGTCGGGCGCTATCGTCGCGGCGGCCTCCGTGGCCATTCTGGCAGGCATAGCGGTATTGATCGGAGCCATCGCTGCATCCCGTCAAGCGCGGAGCTACGATAGCGTCGTCATGAAGATTCTGGGCGCGACGCGTCTCCAGATCCTGGGAGCCCAGGCACTGGAATATGTGATTCTGGCCATCGTGCTGGCGGCGGTCTCGCTGACGCTCGGGATGTTCGCCGCCTGGTATGTGATCGCGCGCATTTTCGAGTTCGGCTGGGCGCCGGACTGGTGGATAGTGTTTGGAACCCTTGCGGCAGGCGCGATCATGACGCTGGGGATCGGCCTTCTCGGCTCACTGCCCCTGATGTCTGTACCGCCTTCCCGGGCATTGCGAGCGCTCTGAAAGCGGACTGCCTGTCATGCCTCATACCCATGCGGCTTGGCATGGCCGTGGGTTCGCAGATAACGGTGGTCCAGTTGGCTGATCAGTTCCTCCGCCTTGTCTCCGGCCGCGAACTTCAACAATTCATCGACCTTGGCCTCAAGGCGGTCATCATTTTCCTTCGAGGAAGGCGATCCCACATAGAGAAAATAGGCTAGGCCCACGACCTGCCAGAGGAGTTGCAAGAATTCCGATTGCCAGTTTTCGAATGTGTCACGGCCCATTTCCACCAGATATTGGTTGAATTCCGGCCTCTGGCCATGCTCCGCCGCCTCCTCGGTAAAGGCGTACCAGCCGAAAATCCAATGCCCCAATATGGAAATCAAAAAGAAAGCGATTGTGATCCACGCATAGGCGTACCGTTTCATTCCGTTTCTCCCGGCATCTACATGGAACAACCCGCATATATTGGCGAAGGTTCCGGCTGGGTAACGGATCTCCTGCTGATCGGCAGCAAGAACCATCGCCGAGATTGACATTGGGGCCGCTTCGATTTAATCCTGTTGCATCGCAGCAACGACGCTGCGGTCATCATGAAATTCGTGGCCGCCTCAAGGGTGCGGCATTCTCAATCGGCAGCAACGGCGCTGTCGGGGGCCTTTCGCCCCCCACATCGAGCCTAACTGTCGGAGGTGAATGTACGTGCGGAAGCGAGTCTTCCAGTTTGAATATCCATTGGCTGAGGGGCAATCGCCCCTGTCAGCGGCTGGCCAGCGCGAACATCAGCGCGATGAACAGCAGCGCGGATATGGCCTGCCAGAAACGCAGCGGATTGCGCTCGTAAAGCGAGCGGGGCTGCGGAGCACCAATGGCCCGTGTACCGCCGTCTTCCAGCGTTCTGAGCAGCTCCACAACATCGCCGAACCGTTCGTCCGGCTTCACCGCGATCGCGCGAAGGAGGGCCGATTCGAGCCAGGCGGGCATGTCGGGACGATAGCGGGACGGCGGAACCGGCCTGCCGAATTTGGGACGGCTGAACGCCTCTACCTCGCCATAGGGATAGCGGCCTGTGAACAGGCGGTAGAGCGTGACGCCCAGGGCAAATTGATCGGATCCCTCGCTGCCAAGCTCCCCATCATAAAGTTCGGGCGCCATGTAGCTCGGCGTGCCGGGAATCTCCCGCGCTTCGAACTCCTCGATTCGCGGAAGCCGTGCCACGCCGAGGTCGATGAGCCTCAAGCCGCTGTCCTCGGTCAGGATCACATTTTCCGGCTTGATGTCGCGGTGCACAATATTCAGCCGGTGGAGCGCGGCCACGCCCCTTGTCAGCCGCGCCGCCACGGTCACGCCCGCCGCGATAGTTGGAGCGTGGCGGCCGATCCGCTGCTCCAGCGTCTCCCCCTGGTAGAAGGGCATGGCGACATAGAGCCTGCTTTGCCTTTCACGCGGAACGTCGATCACTTCGGCGACGAAGGGGCTGTGCACCCGGGCGCCGACAATCGCCTCGCGCGTGAAGGCAAGGCGCGCACCGCTTTCGGAGAGAACGGCGGGCTTGGGAAATTTGAGCACCAGCTCGGGCCCGTTTTCCCCGTCACGCGCCAGGAAGATGCGGGTGTAGCGCCCCTCGCCCAACAGCCGGTCGAGCCGGTAGCCGTCGACGCTCTCCCCCTCCCTGGGCGGCGGCAGGACGGGCAGGGTTTGCGCGACGGAACTGATGGTCGCCTGATCCGGGGCGGGCAGCGAAACGATGTCGATCAGCACGGCGGTCGCATTGTCCTGGCTTCCCGCCACCAGCGCCGCCTGGACGATGGCGGATGCATCCGCCTCCGCCGAACCGCGCCGTTCGAGAAGGTTTGCCAGAGCCCTGTCGCCAAGGCTGCCATGAACCCCGTCGCTGGTGATCAGAATGCGGTCATGCTCTGCAAGCGGCTGACTGCGCTCGTCGAGGCGGACATGCGCTTCGATGCCGATGGCGCGGAACAGCACATGGCGAAGGTCGGGCTGGGGCAGGACATGATCGTCGGTCAGGCGGGTGAGCACGCCGTCGCGATAATGCCAGGCGCGGCTGTCTCCGGCATGCAGTATATGGGCGCGCCGCCCCCGCAGGATAACCGCCGTCAGCGTGGTTGCGGCCCCCTCCAGCCGCGCGTCGGTCTGACCCTGGGCGTTGAGCCAGCGGTTATACCCGTCGATGGCCCGGCCGGCGGCCTGGGTGACGCCGATCGTATCGGGCTGGGCATAGTAGCCGTCGATCAGGGAGCGGACGGCAAGTTCCGCCGCCACACGCCCGCCCTTGGCGCCGCCGACGCCGTCGGCCACCGCAGCGACAATGCCATGGTTCATGCGTTCAAGGGGCGTCCCTTCATAGATCGCCGCAAAGTCCTGATTGTCGGGGCGCTTGCCCCTTTCGCTGGCAAAACCCGCCGCAATTACAAGGCTTCCGCTCGGAACCATCGAACCTCTTCCCTCCCCCGTCTCTCGCATATGCGCGCGAGGGGACACAAACTTAGCATTGCCCGTCAACCCCTGGCGCAAATTGCCGCCAGCAACTCATTGGACATAGGATGAAGACCGAAAGTTTCTGGCAGGCCGGTCATCGGCCCACGCTGATCGCCGCTTTCCTCTATTTCGACCTCGCCTTCATGGTGTGGGTCATGCTGGGCCCGCTGGCGCCGGATATTTCCAAGGAACTGGCGCTTGAGCCTGCGCAAAAGGGCCTGATGGTGGCGGTGCCGACGCTGATGGGCGCCGTCCTTCGTCTCGTGAACGGGCTTCTCGTCGACCGCATCGGTCCAAAGATGACCGGTGCGATCGGGCAAGTGATTGTCATGGCGGGCCTGTTCACTGCCTGGATGGTCGGGGTGGACAGCTTCACCGGTACGCTGGTGCTGGGCGTCATCCTGGGCTTTGCCGGGGCGAGCTTCGCTGTCGCACTGCCGCTCGCTTCCCGCTGGTATCCGCCCGAGCATCAAGGCAAGGCGATGGGCATTGCAGGAATGGGTAATTCGGGAACCGTTCTTGCGGCCCTTTTTGCGCCAGGTCTAGCCAAGCTCTTCGGCTGGAACGCCGTGCTTGGCCTTGCCTGCATCCCGCTCGCCATCGTCTTCGTCGCCTATATGATCATGGCCAAGGATTCGCCTGACCAGCCGCCCGCCAAGCCGCTGAACGCCTATCTCGATCCACTGAAGGACAAGGATGCCTGGTGGTTCATGCTCTTCTACGGCGTAACCTTCGGCGGTTTTTCCGGCCTCACCGCCTCCTTGAGCATCTATTTCACCGACCAGTTCGCCGTTTCGACCATCACCGCCGGTTATTTCACGGCAGGCTGCGTCTTTGCGGGCTCGCTGGTCCGGCCGATGGGGGGCGCGTTCGCCGACCGCTTCGGTGGCATCAAGACGCTCTCGCTCGTCTATACCGTCGCTGCGGCAGCCATGGTCGCGATCAGCACCGGCCCCTCCAACATCCCGCTCGCTCTTGCCCTGTTCGTCCTCGCCATGCTCGCGCTCGGCGTCGGCAATGGCGCGGTGTTCCAGCTTGTGCCCCAGCGCTTCCGGCATGAGATCGGCGTCATGACCGGCCTCGTCGGCTTTGCGGGCGGCGTCGGCGGCTTCTACCTGGCGTCCTCGCTCGGCTTTGCCAAGCAGCTTACCGGCAGCCCGCAGCTTGGCTTCCTCATCTTCGCTGGCCTGGCGCTGATCGCGCTGCTTGGCCTTACATCGGTAAAGACGCGGTGGCGGACGACCTGGGGCGCCGCGATCCAGAATGTCCGCATCTGAAATCAAGACCAGGAAAAGTTACAAGGAATATCCTCATGAGCATCATCGCCCGCGAACATCTTGTGGTTATCGGCAACGGCATGGCCGGTTGCCGCGCCGTCGAGGAGATCCTCGCCCGCGACCCCGTCCGCTACCGCATCACCATTTTCGGCGCGGAGCCCCGGGTGAATTACAACCGCATCATGCTTTCCCCCGTGCTGGCAGGTGAAAAGACCTTCGAAGAGATCGTCATCAATGACGCCGTCTGGTACAGCAGCAACGGGATCGATCTGATCTCGGGCGATCCGGTCGTGGCGATCGACCGGGAAAAGAAGCAGGTGACGGCGCGGTCGGGCCGCGCGGTCGAATATGACAAGCTGCTGATCGCGACGGGTTCCGATCCTTTCATCATTCCGGTCCCCGGCAAGGACCTGCCGGGTGTGGTGACCTTCCGCGACCTGGACGATGTCGATAAGATGCTCGATGCCGCTGGCCGGGGCGGCAATGCGGTGGTGATCGGCGGCGGTCTGCTGGGTCTTGAAGCGGCGCATGGCCTTTCGCTCAGGGGCATGAAGGTGACGGTCATCCACCTGATGCCGACGCTGATGGAACGGCAGCTTGACGAGGCGGCGGGCTGGCTGCTGAAGCATGAACTGGAATCGCGTGGCCAGGCGATCCTTACCCAGGCGGATACTCAGGAAATCTATGGCAATGGCAAGGTGGAGGGTGTCCGCCTGAAGGACGGGCGCGAAATTCCCGCCGACATCGTCGTCATGGCGGTCGGCATCCGGCCCAGCACCACGCTCGCCAGGGAAGCGGGACTGGCCGTCGGACGCGGCATTCATGTCGATGACCATATGGTGACATCCGATCCAGACATCTTGTCGGTCGGTGAGTGCGTGGAGCATCGCGGCACCTGCTATGGCCTGGTCGCTCCGCTCTGGGAGATGTGCCGTTCGCTCGCCGATGGCCTGGTGGCTTCGCCCAGCGGCTATGAAGGGTCGGTCACATCGACCAAGCTCAAGGTGTCAGGCATCGACGTCTTTTCTGCGGGCGACTTTTCCGGCGGAGAGGGCTGCGAAGACATCGTGCTGCGCGACGCATCGCGCGGCATCTACAAGCGCGTCATCGTGAAGGAGGACAAGATCGTCGGCGCGGTGCTCTATGGCGACACCGCCGACGGCAGTTGGTACTTCGACCTTTTGAAGCGGCAGGAAGACATTTCCGATGTCCGCGACGCCCTGATCTTCGGGCAGGCCTTCGCCTCGGGAGGGGGCGCGTCCGCAAACCCTAATGCGGCCGTTGCGGCGCTTTCCATGGATGCGGAAATCTGCGGCTGCAACGGCGTTTCCAAGGGCACGGTGGTCGCCGCAATCGAAGACGGAGCCTGCACGCTGGACGCTGTTCGCGCCTGCACCAAGGCATCGGCAAGCTGCGGCTCCTGCACCGGTCTTGTCGAAAGCCTGCTCGCCATCACCATGGGCGATGACTATGCCGGCGAGCGCGCGGAAAAGACGGTCTGCAAATGCACCAGCTTCACTCATGAGGATGTCCGCCGCCTGATCAAGGAAAAGGAGCTGAAGGCGATCCCGGAGGTCATGCAGGAACTGCACTGGACCACGCCCGACGGCTGCTCCTCCTGCCGCCCCGCGCTCAACTATTATCTGCTCTGCGCTTGGCCGGAGAGCCATGAGGAAGACCCGCAGAGCCGCTTCGTCAATGAACGCATGCACGCGAACATCCAGAAGGACGGAACCTATTCCGTTGTTCCGCGCATGTGGGGCGGCGTCACGACGCCACAGGAACTGCGCGCCATCGCCGATGCCGCGGAAAAATATAATGCCCGCATGGTGAAGGTGACCGGCGGCCAGCGGCTCGACCTGTTCGGCATCAAGAAAGAGGACCTGCCCGCCATCTGGGCTGATCTCAATGCGGCGGGCATGGTTTCCGGCCATGCCTATGGCAAGGCGCTTCGCACCGTGAAGACCTGCGTCGGCTCCGAATGGTGCCGCTTCGGTACGCAGGATTCGACCGGCCTTGGCATCCAGTTCGAAAAGATGACCTGGGGTAGCTGGATGCCGCACAAGTTCAAGATCGCCGTCAGCGGCTGCCCGCGCAATTGCGCCGAAGCCACGATCAAGGACTTCGGCGTCATCTGCGTGGATTCAGGCTATGAACTGCATATCGGCGGCAATGGCGGCATCCATCTGCGCGGCACGGATTTGCTCTGCAAAGTCGAGACCGAGCAGCAGGCGCTGGATTATTGCGCGGCCTTCGTCCAGCTTTACCGGGAGGAAGCTCGCTATCTCGACCGCACCGCTCCCTGGGTGGAACGCGTGGGGCTCGATTATATCAAGCAGCGGATTGTCGAGGACGAGGTCGGCCGTGAGGCGCTGACCGCCCGCTTCCATTATGCGCAAAGCTTCCTGCAAAAGGACCCCTGGGCCGAGCGGGCCAGCGGCGCGGAGAAGGAACTGCACCAGCATATCGCCGAAATCCGGCCCTTCGCCGTCGCCATTGCGGGAGGCCGCTGATCCATGCACGCTGAATGGCTCGACATCGGCCCGGTGGATCAGTTGCCGGCCCTCGGCGCGCGCACATTGCTGGTGCAGGGGGGTGACCAGATCGCCATCTTCCGCACCGCCAATGGCGGCGTCCACGCGCTGGTCGACAAATGCCCGCACAAGGACGGCCCATTAAGCCAGGGGATCGTCCATGACACCACGGTCACCTGCCCGCTCCACAATTGGCGCATCTCGCTCATCACGGGCGAAGCACTGGGCGAGGACAAGGGGTGCACGCGCGTGATCCCCGTCAAGGTGGATGCCGGACGAATCCTGATCAGCCGGGCGGAAGCACTGAAGGGGATTGGGTGACGTCAATGCAACCGGTCTGCTGCGTCTCTTGCTTTGACACCGTCGCCCTTGCGCAAGCAGGGGCCCCGCTGCCTTTTCCGATGCTCTTGTAAAAAGCGGGGTCCCTGCCTGCGCAGGGACGACGAGTCATTGCTTCGGGCGGTGAGCCTTACCCCACCATCTTCAGCGCCTGCGCGAAATCGGCGATCAGGTCGTCCGCATCCTCCACCCCGATCGAGATGCGCACCATATTGTCCGTGATCGCCAGCGCCTGACGCCGCTCGCGCGGCACGGAGAGGTGCGTCATGGCGGCAGGGTGGCTCGCCAGCGTCTCGGTGCCGCCAAGGCTTACGGCAAGCTTCGCGATCTTCAATGCGTCGAGGAAGGCAAAGGCCTCCTTCTCCCCGCCCTTGAGGTAAAGCGAGAAGGTGGAGCCCGCGCCCGTGCAGTGCCGCTCATAAATGTCGCGCTGACGTTCGCTGTCCGGGAAGCCCAGATAGACGACGCGTTCGACCTGCGGTTGCTCGCGCAGCCAGGCGCAGATGCGGGCGGCATTTTCCCCGGCGCGCGTCATGCGCAGCTCCAGCGTCTCAAGACTGCGAAGCAGCATCCAACTGCTATGCGGGTCCAGGATCGTGCCGATGGTGTTCCGCATCGACCGCACCTTGTCGATCAGGCTCTTCGCGCCGAGGACGCCGCCTGCGACAAGGTCGCTATGGCCGCCCGCATATTTGGTCAGCGAATAGACGACGAGGTCCACGCCATGCTTCAGCGGCTGGTGCCAGAGGGGCCCCAGAAAAGTATTGTCGATGACGATGGGCGGGGTTTCGGCGCCTGCCTCAAACAGGCTGTTCCGCGCCGCAACCACCGCATCCACATCGACCAGCACATTGGTCGGGTTGGCGGGGCTTTCGAGATAGATCATGGCGAGGCGGCCCATGCCCTTTGCCCGCTTCAGCACCGCGTCGATTTCCTCGCGGGTTGCGCCTGCCGGGAAATCCAGCCAATGCACGCCGAACTTGCCGAGGATCCGGCCGATCAACGCCTCCGTCGCCGCATAGAGCGGCGCGCTGTGCAGGATGACGTCGCCCGGATGAACGAAGGTCAGGAGGGTGGTCGCGATGGCGGACATGCCGCTTGAAAAAGTGAGTGCGTCCTCCGCATCTTCCCAGACGCTCAGGCGATCCTCGGCGATTTCCTGATTGGGACCATTGAAGCGGGAATAGACCAGGCCCTCGGCGCCACCGGGCCGAATGCCCGTCACACCCTCGAAATGCCGCTTCCCCGCCTCCGCGCTTTCGAAGACGAAGGTGGAGGTCAGGAAAATGGGCGGCTTCAACGCGCCCTCCGAAAGGCCGGGGTCAAAGCCATGGCCCATCATCAAGGTGGACGGCTTCAGCCGCCGTCCATTGATCTCTAAAATGTCTGGCTTGGGACGCCGGCGCGGAGTCGTGTGGTGGACGGAGTCCTTCTTTTCACCGCTCATATGTCGTTCCTTTGGCTGCAACCGCTTGAATCTCGCGGCTGTCTCTATGGGAACACTTTACCCCGCCACAGGTGCCAAGACAAAGATGGTAAGCACGATAAGGGCTACGCCGACCACGTCCAGCAACAGCCCTGCCTTCAACATCCGCGGCAGCGCGATATGCCCTGTCGCCCAGGCGATGGCATTGGGACCGGTGCCGGATGGAAGCATGAAGCCCCAGCTTGCGGCAAAGGCCGCCGGAAGGGCGAGCGTGACGGGATCGGTTCCCGTCGCGGCCACAAGGCCCGCCACCACGGGTAGCATGCCGCTGGCACAAGCGACGTTGGAGGCGAATTCCGTCACCAGAATGACAAGCGCCACAAGAACAAGGGCAATCAAGACTGGCGGCACCCCGCCCAACGGCTTGAGCGCGGAACCGAGCCATATGTCCAGGCCCGAGGCGGTGACCCCTTCGGCAAGCGCCAGCCCGCCACCAAATAGCATGATCACGCCCCAAGGTGCGCGATTGGCCTCCTGCCAATTGAGCAGGGGGCGTCCCGTTCCATCGGGAATGACGAAAAGCAGCAATGCGCCAGCGATTGCAATGGAGCCATCCTCCACCCGCTCGTTCAGCAGCCCAGAGGGCAGGACCGGCAGCAGCACCCACAGGGCAACCACGGCGATCAGCAAGGGCACCAGCCGCTTTTCAGCCAGTGACCAGGGCCCGGGCGCACCTATGGCGGCATGAAGGGTGCGGCCGTCAAAAGTTTCGGCATGGACCTTTTGCACTCGCATCAGGATCCACCAGCAAATCGGAATGCCTATGATCACCACCGGCAAGCCAAAGCTGGCCCAGGTCAGGAAATCGACATGATAGTCCAAAAGCCGTTCAATCAGGCCCGCCGCAATGGCATTGGTCGGCGATCCGACCAGTGTGCCAAGGCCACCGATGCTTGCCGCAAAGGCGATGCCCATGGCGAGCGCTCCGGCAAAACCCTCACTTTCCCCCTCCTTGATCCCCGCCGCTGCAATGACCGCGAGGCCGATAGGCATCATGATCAGGGTCGTTGCGGTGTTGGAGACGATGAAGCTGATGATCGCCGTTGCGGTCATGAAGGCAAAGAGCAAGCCGCCCGGCGTCCGCCCGCCCCGCGTCACGACGGCAAGCGCCAGACGGCGGTGCAGGCCGGTCCGCTCGATCGCAAGCGCCAGAAAGGCGCCGCCCAGCACCAGGAAGAGAATTGGCGAATAATAGGCCGCGGCAATTTCCTTGGGCGTCATCATGCCCATTAGCGGAATGAGGAGAAAGGGCAGGAGCGCGGTCGCGGTCAGCGGCAGCGCTTCTGTCATCCACCATGACGCCATCAAGACGATGAGAGCCACCATTTGCCAGGCATCCGCACTCATCCCCGCTGGAGCAGGCAGTGCGAGCAGCGCAAGAAAGGCTATCAGGCCGCCCCAAAGGCCCAGCCTTTTGGTCATTCCGCCGAAAGGCCGATAAGGGAAATCTGCCGCCCATAGCCCGGTTCACCCTGGTGGCAGGAACGGCGATAGCTGTAGAAGCGGCTGGGCTGGGAATAGGTGTCCTCTCCCAGCGCCTCGATACGGCTGATGCCGGCCTGGGCGAGCCGCGCCACCACATAGGCCTCTATGTCAAACTGCTGGTGAAAGGGCCGCCCGGCGGAAAAGAAGCGCTCATTGTCGGGATCGGCACGCAGGAAGTTGGCCGCGAACTCGTCCGTGACCTCATAGGAAGCACGCGAAATGCAGGGACCGACCGCACAGCCGATGCGGTCGCGCCGGGCGCCCAGCTTTTCCATTGCCGCGAGCACGGCATCGGTGACGCCCGCCAGCGCCCCCTTCCACCCCGCATGAGCCGCGCCGACCACCCCCGCCTGACTGTCCGCGAACAGCACCGGCACGCAGTCGGCGGTCAGGATGCCAAGCAGCAAACCCGGCCGGGCAGTCACCATCGCGTCGGCGCTGGGCCGGGCGTCCTCTGCTATAGGTTCCGTTACCGTGATGGCGTCGGGCGAATGCACTTGGTGCACCGTCACCAGCGTGGAACCCGCCATCACCGCTTCGCGCGCCAGGATACGGTTCTGCGCTATGGCCGTACGGTCGTCGGCCGAGCCAAGCCCGACATTGAGGCCGCCATAAAGGCCGATGGACACGCCCCCCCGCCGCCCGAGAAAGCCGTGCGGCACCTCGCCCAGGGCGCCGCTGCGCAAAATCTCAATCACTCGTTAAACCCCTCTGCCGATGCCCAGTCCGGATGAACAAGGGCCATCGCCTTGAAAAGGGTGCCCATCTGATCCTCTGCGGTCAACCGGGATCGTGCAGATTCAATCTCTTCCGCGCGTTCAGGAGCGCTTTGCGCCAGCATTGCCGCCCGCGCATCAATGCCAAGCGCCTTGAGCCACCCCCCCTGGCCCACCGGCCCAAACACCCTGAGCCCCGCCTGCCGCGCCATATTGCCGAGCGTCGTGAAGTCGACATGGGCGGTGAGGTCGCTTTCGCCCGGACCGGCGAAGGGATTGGCCGCCTTGTGCCCGCGCACCGCCTGCAAGGTATCGCCGAGCGCCGGGCCCTCATAGCCATAGTCGATGATGATCGCGGCACCGCCCTGCTTTGCTATGCGCAGTGCCAGTGCATAGGCAATGGTGGCGCTGGCGGGTGAGCTTTCGAGTATCGCTCCCTCCGGCGCGTGGCGAAGGCTGGGCGGAACCGCGCTGTCCATCGGGCGGAAGCCGGCCATGGGCTCGAAACAGCCGGGCTGGCCGTTCCGCGCGCGGATCACGACCCTTTCTCGCCAGCCCTTTGGCGTCGCCACCATCTGCCGGACGGGAAGCGCATCGAAAAATTCATTGGCGACGGCCAGGATCGGGCCGCCCAGCGGCAGGGTATCCAGATCATCATGCCACACCGCATGCGGCACATTGGCCTTTTGCCGGTCGCGCAGCGTCTCGCTGGTTTCGACGAAATGAACCTTGGGCGCGAGAGCCGCCATCTGCATGGCGCGCAGCGCATCCGCCGCCAGCGTGCCCCGGCCCGGCCCCAATTCGACATAAAGGGGATTGGCCTTGTGCCCGCTGCGCATCCAGATGTCGGCCAGCCAGAGGCCCACCAGCTCGCCGAACATCTGGCTGATTTCAGGCGCGGTGATAAAGTCGCCCGCCGCGCCAAGGGGGTCCCGGCTGGTATAATAATGCGCGTTCGCCTCCGCCATGAAATGCGCGACGGAGATCGGTCCGCCCGCATCGATCTGGCGCGCAAGGCGGTCGGCGAGCGGCAGGTCGTCAGCCGGCACGCGCGCTCCCGTCCGGCGCCGCCACCCGCCCGGCGCGGCTGCGGGCGGTGAGGATAAGATAAAGACCGCCAAGGATCATGGGCAAGGTCAGCCACTGTCCCATGTGCAGCCCGGTCCGCTCGGCAAATTCCATAAGCTGCGCGTCTGCCTCGCGGAAAAATTCGACGGTGAAGCGCGCAACGCCATAGCCCAGCAGGAAAATGCCGACGAGCATGCCCGGCTGGTAACGTGCCCGCGTTTTCCAGAAGGCAAACCAGAGGATGAGGCCCAGCACCAGCCCCTCAAGTCCCGCCTCATAAAGCTGGCTCGGATGGCGGGGAACCTCGCCTCCGGTCGGAAAGACGATGGCCCAGGGCACATCGCTCGCCTTTCCCCACAGCTCGCCGTTCACGAAATTGGCGAGGCGGCCGAAGAACAGGCCGAAAGGGACGCAGCAGGCGACATAATCATGGACCCTCAGCCAACTGAGCCCGTTCTTGCGCGCAAGGTACAATATGCCGAGCGAGACGCCGATCACGCCGCCATGAAAAGACATGCCGCCTTCCCACAGCTTGAAGATGTCGAGCGGATTTTGGAGGATCGCAGGCTGGTAGAAGAAGACATAGGCCAGCCGGCCCCCAAGGATGATCCCGAGCGTCGCATAGAAGATCATGTCGTCCGCATGACGCCGCGCCATGGGCGAGCCCGGCTGCGCGATCAGCTTCAGCAGATACCAATAGCCGATCAGGATGCCGGCGAGATAAGCTAGGCTGTACCATTTGATAGTGAAGAAGCCGAGGTCGATGGCGACCGGGTCAAGACCCAGATTCTCAAAACGGACATGGGCCACGGCGGCGGCAAGCAAGGTTTCGATCAAGGCTCTTTCCCCAGCGATTTGCGCCTGCATAGAGGATGGGGAAAGGAAGACCAAGAGGTTGGATAAAAATGGCTTGCGGTTAGGAAGCTACGGGCCTTTTGCTGCCATAAAAGGAAAAAGCCGTCGTCCCCTGCGCCGGCGGGGGCAATGGGATTCATGCAAAGCTTCCCCCTTCGCCGGGACGACGGAACGCTTTGCTTTCTCCCTCGCCGCCGGGTCGGGGAATTGCGGGATGACGGGCAAGGGAAATTCCGCCATGACAGCAACATGCTCGCCCTGCTGCTTCGTCGCCTGATGACTGCCCTTCCGACGTTGCTGTGCGTGATCCTCCTTTCCTTCCTGCTGATGCGGGTGGCGCCGGGCGGCCCCTTTGACGGGGAACGGCCGCTCGATCCGGCAACCAGACAGGCCTTGCAGGCAAGCTATGGCCTTGACCGGCCGCTGCATGATCAGGTGTTGCTCTATGTGGGACGGCTGCTGCAGGGCGATTTCGGCCCCAGCCTCGTCTATCGCGACTTCACGGTTACCGAACTTGTGCGGCAGGGCCTTCCCATATCCTTGACCTTGGGCGGCCTCGCCCTGGTTCTGGCTCTGATCCTTGGCATTGCCGCTGGCCTTTTCGCGGCGGTGCGCGCGGGTGGATGGCTGGACGAAGCGCTGATGCTGGGGGCCACGTTGACGACCGCACTGCCCACTTTCGTCACCGGGCCGCTGCTGGTGCTGATCTTTGGCCTCTGGGCCGGATGGCTTCCGGTGTCGGGCCTGGGAGACGGAGAGGCGGTCTATCTGGTGCTGCCGGTCCTTGCCCTTGCCTTGCCGGTGGCTGGAGCCATTGCCAAGCTCACCAGGGCGGGGCTCGCCGCCGCGCTTACACAGGACCATATCCGCACGGCGCGCGCGCGGGGAATTGCGCCCGCCACCATCCTGCTGCGCCATGCCCTCCGTCCCGCCCTCGTTCCCGTCGCGAGCTATATCGGCCCTGCGGCGGCGGGCCTGTTGACCGGAGCGGTGGTCATCGAGACAATCTTCGCCCTTCCCGGCCTTGGGCGCTATTTCGTCCAGGGCGCGCTCAACCGCGATTATCCGCTCGTGCTGGGCGTGGTCACGCTCTATGCAGGGCTCATCATCCTTTTCAACCTGGCTGCCGATCTCATCTATGGCTGGCTTGATCCCCGGATGCGCGGATGAGGAGAGGCATTGTTCCGCTCGTCATCGTTGCGCTGATAGCGGCCGCCGCCATCGCCATTCCGCCCTTTCTTCCGTGGAGCCATGACGCCATCGACTGGAACGGCCTTCGCCTGCCGCCGCTCAGCGAAGGTCATTTGCTCGGCACCGACAGCATCGGCCGGGACAGGCTGGCAAGGCTGCTGATCGGGACGAGGATCAGCCTGGCCGTGGCCTTGGCCGCGGCGCTGGTGGCGCTCCTGATCGGCGTCGCCTGGGGCGCGATTGCGGGCTGGTGCGGCGGACGCGTCGACGAGGCGATGATGCGCGTCGTCGATGCGCTTTACGCCCTCCCCTTCATGTTCGTCGTGATCCTGCTGATGGTTCTCTTCGGCCGGTCGATCCTGCTCGTCTTCCTCGGCATTGGCGCCGTCGAATGGCTGACCATGGCGCGGATCATCAGGGCGCAGGTTATGGCGCTCAAGGAACGTCCCTTTATCCTGGCCGCGCGCGCGGCGGGAGCCCCGGCGCACCGGATCGTCATTGAACATATGCTGCCCAATGTGGCGGGAATCGCCATCGCCTATCTGCTGCTCACCGTGCCGCAGGTCGTGATGGTGGAAAGCTTCCTTTCCTTCCTCGGACTTGGCGTGCAGGAGCCGCTGACCTCGCTCGGTATTTTGGTGAAGGAGGGCGCCGATGAGATGGACATCGCCCCCTTTGGATTGCTGCTGCCCGGCACAGTGCTGGTGACCATCCTTGTCTGCCTCACCTATGCCGGCGAGCGGCTGCGGGACCGCTTCGCATGACCCTTTACGCCGTGCGCGAACTGTCGGTCGGCATAGACGGAAAGCGGCTGGTCGAGGGGCTGTCCTTCAGCATCGCGGCGGGAGAATGCGTGGCGCTTGTGGGCGCATCGGGCTCTGGCAAGAGCCTGAGCTGCATGACGCCGTTCGGGCTGTCGGCGGGGGAGGCTTCCGGTTCGGCCTTGCTCGAGGGAGAGGAGCTGGTCGGCAGGCCGGAAAAGACCCTGCGGCATCTGCGCAGCCGGAAGGCCGGATTTGTGTTCCAGCAGCCGCTGACGGCGCTCACCCCTCATCTGACGGTGGGCCGCCAGCTAGCAGAGGCCGCGATGCAGGGGGGTGCTCCGCGTCCCGCTCGGCGGGACCTTGCCGCCATGCTGGAGCGGGTGGGCCTGTCCCGGCCGGACGAGCGGCTGGACCAGTTCCCCCATCGCTTGTCAGGCGGAGAGCGGCAGCGCGTGCTGATCGCCGCCGCCATCGCGCATCGGCCAAGGCTGCTGATTGCCGATGAGCCGACCAGCGCGCTCGATTCCGTGTTGCGGGCGGAAATCATGGCACTGCTCGACCGGCTTCGCAGGGAGGAAGGGCTCGGCCTCCTGCTGGTCAGCCATGATCTGGCTTCAGTGGCGGCGCATGCGGACCGCCTGATAGTGATGGATGCGGGACAAATGGTCGAAACCGGGCCGTCCCGCCGGGTCATCGATCAGCCCGCCGAACGCTATACAGGACGGCTCATGGCAGCAACCCCGCGCCTCAGCGAAGCTGCGCCCATCCTTCCCCCTATTGGTGAACCCGTTCTGGAGGGCCACTCGCTCTCCGTCAGCTTCCGAAGGCCGGGTTGGCGGCGAGGCCGCATCCAGGCCGTCGATAATGTGAGCCTGACCATCCATCGGGGCGAGGCGGTGGCGCTGGTCGGGGGCTCGGGATCGGGAAAATCCACCTTGGCCCGCGCCATGGCAGGCATCGGGCCACTGGATGAAGGGATGCTGTCATGGCAAGGGACGACGCTCGCGCCGTCCCATCGGCGGACGCTGGCCGAACGCCGCCTCATCCAGCCGGTATTCCAGGACCCCCTCGCCAGTCTGGACCCGCACTGGACGGTCGGCAGCATTATCGCCGAGCCGCTCCGTCACCTTCAGCCGGATATGCTTGGAACGGACAGGAGCGCGCGCGTCAGCGCCGTGCTCGGCCAGGTGGGTCTGGACGCGAGCTTCGCCCAACGCGCCCCGCGATCGCTTTCCGGGGGCCAGGCCCAGCGCGTCGCCATTGCAAGGGCCTTGGCCGCGGAGCCGGACATGCTGCTGCTCGACGAAGCCACATCGGCGCTCGACGTGCTGGCGGGGGGCGACATTCTGGCCCTGCTGGCTGAATTGCAGCGGAGCAAGGGCTTATCGCTGCTTTTCGTCACCCACGACCTCGCTGCAGCGCGGCGGCTATGTCACCGGGTCGCCGTGATGGAGGCCGGCAGGATCGTGGAACAGGGCGCCTTCGAGCAGCTCATCGCGCGGCCTGCCCATCTGGCCACGCAGCGGCTTGTCGGGGCTGCTGCCTGACATTTCCTGCCTTTTTATTTTCCGTCCGTGTCGAACCCTCGACCGCCTGCAAGGCAGGCCCTCCCGCTATAAGGCAGCAGGGTCCCTGCCTGCGCAGGGACGACGGGTGCCCTAGGTGCTGTCTGCATTCAGCGTAGCCAGATCATGGCGCAGGCGAGATGGACGAAGCCCATGAAGGCGGTGAGAGTTTTTTCGCACCGCAGGGCGATGCGTCGGAAGCGTTTGAGTTTGTTGAAGAAGCATTCGACTT